>CAYSMU010000643.1:0-1546 GCA_964432145.1 uncultured Chloracidobacterium sp. | reverse complement strand
GAGTTGGCATTTCGGCGCCGAGCTTTGCAAGAGCACCGACATGGGAAAGACATGGGACATGCCCGAGAAACGCCGAATAAAAATGCCGGCAGCGACAAAAAAGTCGCTCGAGAATATTTGGCAGATCACGGCCGGCGGCGATGACAATTCGCTGTATGTCGGCGTAGCTCCGGCTGCATTGTTCGAATCGCACGACCGCGGTGAAACCTGGAAACTGAACAGCGGGCTCTGGAAACATCCGCACCGCAAACAATGGCAGCCGGGCTTTGGCGGCCTCTGCCTTCACACGATTGTCACTGACCCGGCAAATAAGAAAGATATCAAGATCGCGATCTCGACCGGCGGCGTCTATCAATCGAAGGACGGCGGCCAAACATGGCAGGTCACGAATAAAGGTGTCTCGGCGTATTTCATGCCCGACAAATATCCCGAGTTCGGCCAATGCGTACACAAGATCGCCCGGCATCCGTCGAAGAGAAAACTGTTCTTCCTGCAGAATCATCACGGCGTCTATCGGAGCCGCGATGGAGCCGTGACGTGGCAGGAGATCGAGAACGGCTTGCCGTCGAACTTCGGCTTCGGCCTGACCGTGAGCGAGAGCGGATCGGTGTTTATCGTGCCGCTGCAGAAGGACGCCGAGCGGTTTACCTGCGAAGGTAAACTTCGAGTCTATCGCAGCCGTGATGAAGGAAAGTCCTGGCAGCCGTTGACCAAAGGCCTGCCGCAAAAAAACGCGTATGAGGTCATCCTTCGCGATGCGGTCGATTCGGTCGGCGACAATATTTTCTTCGGAACCAAGAACGGCAAGCTTTTTGGCTCAACGGACGACGGTGACTCGTGGAAGATGATCGAGGGCTCGCTGCCCGAGATCTGTTGTGTGAAAGCATATACGCTTTGATCGGACAAATAATTAATAATTACTAATTAGAAATTATTAATTATTCTCATGTAAACCGATGCCATTGACCGTCCACCTTAGCGGCCACCTAAAAGCCTTCACGGGCGGCGCGACCGAGGTGGGTTTGCCCGGAGAATTTGCTACTGTCGGCGACGCTCTCGATTCGCTTTGGAAGAAACACGGTGCGCTTCGCGACCGGGTCTTGACCGAGACTGGTAATATTCGCCAGCACGTCAACATCTTCGTCGGGAGTCGTGATGTTAAGCGGTCGGAGGGCCTGCAGACAAAACTCAATTCAGACGAACTGCATATTTTCAATGCGGTCAGCGGCGGCTGAGATATGCTTATTAAGAATCTCACCATCGATCGAATAAAAGCCGGCGAGATATCGCTCCTATTCCGACGGTGGAAAAAGGCAGGGGTGAAGGCGGGCGGCACCCAGATGACGCAAAAAGGAATTCTCGCGATCGACTCCGTCGACGTTGTCACCGCGCTGAGAATAACGGAGGCCGACGCTCGAGCTGCAGGTTTTGAGACTAAAAGGGACCTGCTGTCACACCTCGCCGAACGCGAGGGTGAGCATACTGAGATCTATCGCATCGCGGTTCGTTTCGCCGGCGAGGATCCGCGTAAAGAGCTCCGCCGGCA
>CAYSMU010000642.1:0-1549 GCA_964432145.1 uncultured Chloracidobacterium sp. | reverse complement strand
GCATGAACAAAAGCTGATGTCGATGCGAGGTAATAATCCGCATTTCTCGCACGCAACTGTTCACCACGAACTCATTCCGGGCCATCATCTGCAGGGCTTTATGACGCGCCGTTACCGTCCGTATCGCGAGATGTTCCGCACGCCATTTTGGGGTGAAGGTTGGGCACTTTATTGGGAATTCCTCCTTTGGGACCGCGGGTTCAACAAGTCGCCTGAGGATAAGATCGGCGCGTTGTTCTGGCGGTCGCATCGTGCCGCCCGGATCATATTCTCGCTGAATTTCCACCTTGAAAAATGGACGCCGCAGGAATGTGTCGATCTGCTCGTCAATAAAGTCGGCCATGAACGCGACAACGCTCTCGCCGAGGTAAGGCGTTCATTCTCAGGCGATTACGGACCGCTATACCAAATGGCGTATATGATGGGCGGGCTGCAGTTTTACCAGCTTCACAAGGACATTGTTGATTCGAAGAAGATGACCGATAGGCAATTTCACGACGCCATATTGAAAGAAGGGGCAATACCGGTCGAGATGGTAAGGGCGATCCTGACTAAGCAAAAGCTCAGTAAAGACTTCAAGACTAACTGGCGATATTATCCAGGACTAACGAACTAATTTGTAAGAACCCCGTAATAGAGACAATGAAAAATAAAATAAGACGATCGATGTTGATCGCCGCGGTGCTTTTGACGGCCAACCTCACAGGGCTTGCACAATCCGGAGGGAAGACGGTTGAGGAGCGAAATGTACGCGCCCAGATGCAGTTTCTTGCGGGCGACGCACTGCAGGGACGCGGCAGCGGAACGCAGTTCGAGCGGATCGCGGCCGAGTATATAGGCTCGCAGTTCATGCAATTCGGCCTCGAACCGGCCGGGGAGAACGGCTGGGACGGGAAGCCAACGTATGTTCAGACCGTCACGAATACGAGAAACGCCTTTGCCGAGGCCCCGACAATCAGATTCGCTGACCAAACGCTGGTCCACGGCAAGGACATGGTCGTTCTGAGGACGAACTCCGCAACCGCGAGCGGTGGTTCACAGGCCCTTGAGCGTGGTGGATCGCCCCGGGCCGGAGCAGCGGTATTGTTCCGGGCAAAGGAGGGCGAGGACCAGCGTGGAGCAATGGCGGCGGCCCAAGCAATGCTTACGGCCGGGGCGGCGATGGTGCTCATCGAGGAAACCCCTCAGCTTCGCGCAATTTGGCCGACTGCAGGTTCGCGTATCCCGACGTTTACCACGACGAACGCGAAGCCGGCTGTCGTTGCAGTGATCAGCAAGACCGCCGCCGACAGCCTGGCGAAGGATGCCGACGGCCTCGTTGTCCGTTTTGACGGGAAACTGGGCCCGCCAAACGTTCAACAGACGTGGAACGCCATGGGAAAGATCACCGGCAGCGACTCGAAGCTCTCAGCCGATGTCATCTTACTCAGCTCGCATCTCGACCATCTCGGCGTTCGTCCGAATGCCCCGGGCGACGACAAGATATTTAACGGTGCCGATGACGATGCATCAGGCACAGTTGCGGTACTGGAGATGGCCCGAATACTCG
>CAYSMU010000641.1:0-1563 GCA_964432145.1 uncultured Chloracidobacterium sp. | reverse complement strand
GCGAAAAACTCATGCTCTGCATGAAAGACGAGATGCGCGAATACAGCGCCAAAGTCCAGGGCGACTGTCTTGAAATGACCCACAAGGACAAAACGCAAAAGTTCTGCAAGATGAAGGGCTGTGGGAGTTGCAGCAAGTGCTGTTCCGCCGGCAAGGCCTGTCCGATGAAGAAATAGCGCCGCCGCACACCTTCCAACCGATACCAATAAAAAAAGCCCCGGGTATTTGCCCGGGGCTTTTTTGATTCCATAAGATCGCGATCATTGGACTGAATCACGGCGGAAGGACGCGCCGGATCATCGCCGGTCCGTTCTGCTTGCCCGTCGGGAAGATTTGGTTCACCAGCACCGACGTCTTGAATTCCTGGTCCGCCAGCAGCGTGCTGGCCGTGCCGGTCGAATCCATCAGGTCCAGGACGTCCGCCACGTGATTCAGGCCGAGCAGGTGCCCCGCCTCGTGCGCCGCGACGTTACCGATGGCGATGCCGATCCCGTTGGTCGTCGGCTGTGGAAAGAACGGTTTGTCGAAATCGTCCGTAAAGACGATCCCGTCGTCGCAGCGATCGCGATTGCCCTGATCCACGCTCTGGGCCACGCCGAACTTGAGCGCGTTCGAGCCGCCGAAGTAGATTGTGCTCTTGCAATTCGCCGGCGGCGCCGGATCGTCGCTTGTCACGATCTGGATGTTGAATCGCGAATAATCCTGCCTCACCGTCTCGACGATCTTCGCCTTGATCGCCGCCGTCTGGCCCGCGTAGGTGGCGTCGATGTCCGCCGCATTGAACGGCGGCACCGAAATCGGCCCGCCTTCGCTCGGGATCGTCACGGTCCCGCCGGCGAAATTGAGCATGAGATATTGAGTCTCCGGCGTCGGCACCGCCTGACCCCGGGTGATCTGCACCGATCCTTCATAGCTCCCCGATTCCTGGTACTTCGAGACTCCCAGAAAAAACCGGGGACTGGCCTCCCGCACGACCTCGTCGATCGCCGAATCGAGCCGCGTGGGATAATTGACGTCGTCGTTCAGGGCGAACAATTCTTCGTTGGCGTCGAAGATCGCGAGGATCGGGTCCAGCGTGCTTCCGGCGGCGGGCGCGACCGTCGCGACGATCCGATCGCCCACCTCCATCGGACCCAGATCGTAGATGTCGAATTTCGAGCCGGAGAGCGACGAGGAAAGCTTGACCTTCCCCTCGGCGTCCAGCTTCACCTGCGTCGCCGTCGAGAAGCTCCCGCCGATCGGACCCGCCGGTATTCCGCCGCCAGGCAGACCCGGGACCGAAGGGCATCCGACCGCCGCCAGGGCCGCCGAAAACAGGGACCACCGAATCGAGGTACGGACAAACCTGCCGCGATGAAATTTCATCAGTACTTCCACGGGCGAGGAGGTTTTTGGCATAAGAGAAGATCGGCCGACCGGGCAAGCGAGTGTCGTCTTCCCCCCTTTGGAATAAGTATTGATCATGGGGCCTGTTTCGTCAAGTTTTCGCAACCCGATAAATGCGCGGCCGCCGCTCCCATCGCCGCGATATCCCCTTTTTTGCCATGAGGTTGCGAGTCATGC
>CAYSMU010000640.1:0-1564 GCA_964432145.1 uncultured Chloracidobacterium sp. | reverse complement strand
TTGATGCAATCAAACACACCAAAGATCCTCATCATCTCGTCCGACACCGGCGGCGGGCACCGCTCTGCCGCTAAAACGATCTCGGACGGGCTTGAGAGGTTTTGGAAGGGCGAATCCGCGGCCGTTCGAACGATCAAAGCGGTCGAAGAATCTCACCACATTACGGAAAAGCTGGTCAACCTTTACAATTGGGTGCTAAAGAATAAACAGCACTGGATGAAATATCTCTACTGGGTGGTCAACAAGATCAGGCCCGAGACCAGAGAGTTTTTTCAGAAGCGCTGTATCGGCTATGTCCGTGCTCATTTTGAGAAATGGTGCCCGCATATCGTCGTCAGCGTTCATCCGCTGACACAGCACATCTTTGCCCGCATACTCAAGGAACTTAACCTGGCGAATCAGGTGCCGCTGGTTACGGTGGTTACCGACCCGTGTTACGGATTTTGGAAAGGCTGGGCATGCGATGAAGTATCGCTCTACCTGGTTGCGAATGACGATGCAAAACGCCAGCTTATCGATTACGGGATCTCTGAAGATAAGATCAAAGTTTCGGGAATGCCGGTCGATCCGAAGTTCCACGAAATAGACGAGGCGGACGCGCAGATCGCACGCAAGGCGTACGGCCTCGACCCCGATAAATTCACCGTTTTTGTTAATGCCGGATGGGTCGGCGGCGGCAATATCCCTCAGATATTTCGCGAGTTTGCCCGCGGTGAACTCGACGTACAGGCGATCTTTCTGGCCGGCAAGAACGAGGAGCTGCGGCGTGAGGCCGAGCAGATCGCAAAGACGGCGAAATTCCCGATCAAGGTCATCGGCTATTCCAACGAGATCGAAAAGCTGATGCAGTCGGCGAATGTCATGGTCTCTAAGCTTGGCGGCCTCACGACCTTCGAGGCGCTCGCCTGCCGTCTGCCGATCATCGCCGATGCCACGACGCCGCCGATGCCCCAAGAGGCCGGAACTGTACAGCTTCTCGAACGGCGTGGCGCGGGTGTACTTCTTAAAAAGAGCGCGGATATTGTCCCGACGATCCAGCATCTCATCACCGACCAGGCTCGTTATTTCCGCATGAAGGCCGCGACCGAGGGTATGACGATGCCGAACTCGACCGAGTCGATCATACGCGAGATCAATGCCCTGTGGATACCTCACTCTCAAAACACTTCTGCCCGGGCGGCTGCGTAAATCAGGCCGCCTGACTTGTAAGCGAACGCCGTTTTCATTAACCTTTTCTTTTGCGATTTCGTACAGCACGGAGATAAATCGATTGAGTCTTTTACTAGAGGGAAAACGCGCGTTCGTGTCCGGGGGCACGCGTGGTATCGGAGCCGCTATTTGCGAAGTCTTTGCACGCGAGGGTGCCGATGTCGCTTTTAACTATCATTCTCGCGAAGACCTCGCCGAGGGCGTCAGGCAAAAGATCGAGTCTCATGGCCGCCGGGCATTGAGCTTTAAGGTATCGGTTACCGATCGCTACGGTATGAAGCACGTTGCCCGCGAGATCAATGATGCTTGGGGCCCGATACAGATCCTCGTAAACAACGCCGCGGTAAACAAGGGC
>CAYSMU010000639.1:0-1565 GCA_964432145.1 uncultured Chloracidobacterium sp. | reverse complement strand
GCCTCAAAGGTATGCCCGCTCTCGCTGAGGATATCGACGCCGTTCGCGACATCATTCTCGCAAAAGAAACCCGTGCCCATATCCACATCGCTCACGTCTCGACAAGTGGCGCCATCGAGGCCGTTCGCCGTGCCAGGAGCGAAGGCATCAACGTCACGTGCGAAGTCACCCCGCATCACTTCACGCTGACCGACAAAGCTGTCGAAGGTTACGACACCAACACCAAAATGGCGCCGCCGCTTCGCAGCGAAGAACATCTTGCCGCAATTCTCGAAGGCATAAGGGACGGCACGATCGACGCAATTGCTACCGACCACGCACCGCATCATGCCGATGAAAAGGCCCTCGAATATGACCGTGCTCCGTTTGGCATTACGGGACTCGAGACAGGTGTAGGACTCGCCCTCACCGAGCTCGTCCACAAAGGTGTGATCGATCTCGCCCGGCTTGTAGCGATGTGTTCAACAAATCCGGCGCGCATTTTCAAACTCAACGGCCGAGGCACCCTCGCTCCAGGGTCGATCGCGGATGTGACGATAATTGATCCTGAACTCAAATGGACATACTCTAATAACGAATCGCGTTCCAAATCGCGAAATTCGCCTTTCGACGGCTGGCAATTTCACGGAGCCGCGGTCACAACTATCGTCGCCGGACACATCGTTTTTCAACGCTGACTATGGCAAACTAATCAAACAATTTCAGGAGAGATCAATGAGAAAGACAGTATTTGCAGCTATTTGTGTATTCTCTCTTACCGGTTTTGCTTTAGCCCAGAATAAGAGCGTTTATACCAGTACGCGGACGTCGGCGTGTCGGACGATCTCGAGCGACGAGACCGGGGCCGGATCGTACGAAGGCGAGTGCAGGGGCGTCGGCGGATATAAGGTCCGTGTGCTCGAGGGAGACATCCGACAAACGATAAATATCATCACCCCGGCGAAGAAGAAGTTTGAACTTAATTTCTGGAGCTTTTACGGCGGCTTTTCGTCGATCGGCGAAAAGATCGAATGGCGGACAAAGGCCGGCGTGCCCGTCGCTCTGATTTCCCGCTTCAACGTCGCGGACCCGGAGAATTCGGAAAAGAATACGTCTTATTTGATGGTCGCAAAGATCGGAAAATCGATGTCCTGCGTGACCGATATTGTGCCGCCGGGTACGGGCCAGAATGAGAAAGCCCGAGTCCTTGCCGATTCTGCTTCGACCAAACCCTGTAAAGAAACTGAATGATTGAATAGAGATTTTTATGGAATGGCTAGCTGACCCGCAGATTTGGATCGCGTTTCTCACTTTGACCGTGCTTGAGCTTGTTCTCGGCATCGACAACGTGATCTTCATTTCGATACTCTCTGGCAAATTGCCTGAAAAAGACCAACCCAAGGCCCGTTTTGTCGGGCTGTCACTCGCCCTGGTTATGCGGGTTATTTTGCTCTTTTCCCTTACGTGGGTGTTGACGTTGGTCGAGCCGCTCTTCACTATTGCCGGTCAAAGCGTTTCGGGCCGCGACCTGATCCTACTGATAGGCGGTCTATTTCTTATAGCAAAGAGCACGCACGAGATACACG
>CAYSMU010000638.1:733-1566 GCA_964432145.1 uncultured Chloracidobacterium sp. | reverse complement strand
GTAACGGACCCGGCCGCGATGGATACGTACCGCGAGTTTCGCAAGCTGCTCATTCCACGGATCTATGCGTTCCGCAACCGCATCAAGGCCGAGACCCTGCTCGCCAGCGGAGTGCAGCAACGAATTCTTTTGCCGGATAACGCGATTATAATCTGCCAGAATCTGCACAAAGGGCGGATGCAGGCCGACTATTCCATCATCTAGGAACCTCCGCCGCGACTCGGGCGTGCCTCGCACGATCTCGAGCTCGTCCGCCGTAAAAACAACCGCGTAGAGCTGGCCCAGATATCGATTGGCCGCCTCTTTCTTGCCGTTGACGGTCAGCGTCTTGGTGTTCCCCGCAATGATCACTTGTAGGTCGCGGACGATCTCGGGCGATTCGCGAACTGCGCCGAGGACGGTCGCTGACTCGGCCTCAAAATTCACTGCCTCCTGTAATCGGGCCGTCCTGAACGAGCGCGCGGCCGCAAGTAGTGCAATTGATTCCAGCCAATTCGTCTTTCCCTGGCCGTTCACGCCTGTAAAGACATTGAGGCCTGGCGAGAGGTCGATGCGCCCGGATAAATTGCGAAAGTTTATGGCTTCAAGTGACTCGAGCAGCATGAACGAAGATTCTAGCATGCGGCCATCGACCCGGATGTTTCTGAAAATGCTTGCGGTTTGTTGATTTTCTTTAATAGGGTGTTGTACGATGCAAAACGCCTCCTTCCGACCCGCTCAAATATGAAACGCTTCCTGCTTGGCTCCACTTTATTGTTTGTTCTGTCGCTCATGGCCCATGGTCAAACGGCACTCAAGGTCGGTTCGGTGGCCCCAGAGTTCTCCACCGTTTC
>CAYSMU010000638.1:0-723 GCA_964432145.1 uncultured Chloracidobacterium sp. | reverse complement strand
GCTAAGCTTCTGGTCCACTAGGTGCGAGATCTGTCGCGTTGAACTGCCGCAGCTGAACAAACTTGCTGATCGTTTCAGAAGCGACGACAAGATCGTCCTTCTAGCGCCGACGATGGAGAATGACGCTGTCGTCAATGCATTTGTGCGCCGTAATCCTTTCCAGTTCGAGGTGCTTCCCAATAGTTTCGGCTTGCTCCTGCAGTACGCGGACCGCACCAAGAACGGCGATCTTGATATGGGCTTTCCTTCCTTCTTTCTGATCGATCAAGACGGGGTCGTTCAGTATCGCGGCAGTGGCTACGGCCGTATCGAATCACTCACGGCCGCGATCGACCGTCTGGCCGCAAAGCACTGACCTCTCGCCGCGAGTTTCTTGACTTTTCTTCGGCTTCGCCCTACAAAGGGTGAATGCGGACACTTATTCTCATTGCCCTGGTCGCGTCTACGGCGCTCGCGCAGAACGTTACCGATCCGTCAAAGCCGACATTTGCCGCGCTGACAATGGACGGTACAAGAGTCGATACGGCCGCCCTTCGCGGCAAGGTGGTTGTGGTGAATCTATGGTTCATCAACTGCCCCAACTGTGTGAGAGAGATCAAGCTGCTCAATCAGCTTGTCGATGAGTATAAGGGTGACCCGAATGTCGCATTTGTCGGGCTAGCGATGAGCAAGAAATCTGACCTCGAAAAATTCCTTAAAAAGAATCCCTTCAAATATCAGGTC
>CAYSMU010000637.1:0-1567 GCA_964432145.1 uncultured Chloracidobacterium sp. | reverse complement strand
GGTGCGCCGTTTGTGCGCACAGTGTGCGCCATTTGTCCGGACAAACGGCGCACAGCCCTTTCGCTCTCTGTGATCTTTCGGACGAATTTTCCTTAAGCCTATTTCAACCCAGAGGGCGCAGAGGCGGACGCAGTGTTCGCAGAGAGATGAATGATCGCAAAGGTGAAAACGTGAAAGGGTGAAGAAGAAGGTCTCCGAGTTCTCTTGTGTTCCCTGTGTTCTCTGTGGCAAATTCCCGCTTTTTTCGCCTAGAACGCTTGCGAGAAGCGGAAATGAAGGTGGCCTTGGCGCAGTCGATATTGGGCTGCCGGTCCGACAGCCTGCGGTATCAGAAACGTCGGCGGATTGAGAAGATGGCCGTAATCGACACCAAATTCACCGCCCACCGGCGTTTTGATGCGAAATCCGAGGCCTGTCGTGTGCGTCCAGATCGCACGCTGGTTCTGGCCGGCGATGTCGTTCGCCGCGACGGTCGGCCGCTTGAATATATCGCCCGCACGGCGAAAGACGTTGCCGCCGTCGTAAAAAGGCACGACACGCACCGATTTCGAGATCGGGATGCGGCCCTCGATATTCACGACCGCAAGTGCATTGCCGCCAAAGGGGACGGTAAAGGGATCGAGAAACACCTGCTGGCCGCTGCTGTTGAGGAAGGTCCCCTGCGGCCTGATAACGACACGCGGGCCCGCCTCTTCGAAATCGAAGCCGCGCAAGTTGTTCGGGCCGCCGGCGAAAAATCGTTCGCTGATCGGCAGCAGGCCGTTAAGCTGCGGATACGGCGAGCCGGTGTACCGCTCGCCGCCCGCGAAAACGCTGGCGACGCCCAGTATGCCCCGTGCGGCAAAGGTCGTGTTCTTGAGTCGCTCGAATGTGTGAAAGTAATTGTAGGTCGCCTGAAACTTATGGAATCCTACGTCGCCACCAAGCGCGGGCAGCGAGACGTTATAATCGGCGGTCAGGTATTGGCCATGGGTCGGATCGCTTGCGTTGTACCGGCAACGATCCGCGGGTTCGCCCTTGGCGATCAGGTCAAGCAGCGAGTATTTTACCGAGCAATTTCGCCGCGTATCGCGGACAAACGTCGCCCCGAAGCCTGAGATCCGCGTCTTGCGGTCCGGCTGGAGCAGATCTTTGATAAGCAGGCTATCGATATTGAATAGCCGAACATCCTCAAACCGGTACCTGAGAAAGACGATGCTGCGTGCCTGCCGGCTGATAGTGCGGCTCGTCTCTGCCGATAGGGCGAGCCGGTTGATCGTCGGGCTGCCGGCGTCGCGTCCGAATTCGTCGATGGGATTGCCGTTTGCGTCGACCCGCTGGACTATGCCGAAGGTGCCGCGGTCAAACGTCGACCGGAAGAATCGCGTAACGGTCGTATCTCTCTGATATTGGGCCGTGAGCGTGAGAGGTGCCCATTTCTTATTGCCATCCCGGATAAAACGCGGGTTGATGAAATCAAACTGCACAAGCTGCTGTCGTTGGCTCATCTTGACGCGGGCTCCGCCCTGCCACAGACGGCCAAAGAGATTGACGTGCCGTATGTCAAAAAAACCGCTGAGCCCGACAT
>CAYSMU010000636.1:0-1568 GCA_964432145.1 uncultured Chloracidobacterium sp. | reverse complement strand
AAATGCAGCATCTGGCCCGTGTAGGTCTTGGTCGCGGCGACCGAGCGTTCGCGGCCGGCGTGGATGAGCATCGTCTCGTCGGCGATCGACGCCATTGTCGAGGCGGCTTCGTTGGTGATCGCGAGCGTGTAGGCTCCGGTGGCCTTGGCCTTTTCGAGCACCATGTTGATGTCCGAGCCTTCGCCGGATTGCGAGACGCCGATGACGAGCGCACGTTTGAGATCGATCTTCGCGTCGTAGAGCGTGTACACCGACGGCGCCGAAAGCGACACCGGAATCCCGCAAGTTACCTCGAGCAGATAGCGCCCAAACAGCGATGCATTATCCGAACTGCCGCGGGCGACGATCACGATCAGATCGATATCGCGTCCGCGGAGGAATTTGCCGAGAGCGGCGTACTTTTCACTTTCGCCTTTCAGCGTCCGCTCAAGCGCCTCGGGTTGCTCGGCGATCTCTTGAAGCATTAGGGACATAATGAAAAACAAATTGTACCATGCGTCAGATCCGCGCAGAATTTTGGCTCGTATTTCCATCTTCAGCCCGCGCAGCAGGCCTCGATCAGGAAATACGGGTTGCGGTATCGAGGTTCTCGTTTCTACGCAACGTCGAGAGCATCCGGCGGCCCGACAGGCGGCTCGTCTTCGACCATGTCATGCAAAACCGCATTGATCGCACCGCCGATCATCAGCGCCGTCGCGGTCAGATACAGCCAAAGCATCATTATAATGACCGCACCCAACGACCCGTAGGCCTTGTTGTACGAATTAAAGTAGCCAAGATACGTGCGAAATGCCGTCGTTAGCACGAGCCACAAAATGATCGCGACGATCGACCCCGGCGTGATCCAGATCCATCGAAATTTGCGAAAATCGGGAAGAAAATTGTAGATCACCTCACACGCAAAGAGCATCACGATGAGTGTCGAGACCCATTGGATCAATACGAGAATGAGCGGCGATGTAACGTTTAGTCCGACGGCTGCGAGAGCACGCTGCCCAAGCTGCCAGCCATAGAAAACCGTCGCGAGCATTACGCCCGAGAGGATCGTGACGACAAAGGTAATTGCCAGCGACTCGAGCTTTGTACGCCACCACGGACGCGATTCTTTAAGCTGGTAGATCGAGTTGAGCGAATTGCGGATCGCGTCAACGCCCGCTGACGCCGACCAGAGCGTAACGACGAGGCCGAGCGTCGCTTTCCCACCCGAACTGTTCGCGACGATCTCGTCCACGGTTTTGCGGACGAGATCGAAAACGGAAAGCGGCATTACCTGGCGGAGATTCGCGAACAATTCATCCCGCAGCCCCTGCGACGAATCGAGGACCAACCCGAAGAGACTGACCAGGAAGTAAAGAAGCGGAAACAGCGCAAACGAAAAGTAGAACGCGACCTGAGCCGCGTGGCTAAAGATATCGTTGTCTGTCGCCTTTGTGTACAGCCGGGTGAAGAACTTGCCCCACCGAAACTCAAAGGCTCGACCAAGAGCCATCTTTTCGCTTCCTTATCCGCGAGAGCGTTCGAGCAGCGTCATCGTGAGTACGGCCAGCAAGACACGAGCTTCTTCTTCC
>CAYSMU010000635.1:0-1576 GCA_964432145.1 uncultured Chloracidobacterium sp. | reverse complement strand
CCCTCAGCGATTATCTCGCGGTCCTCGTTCATTAACGCGATGTTGGTTTTTGTGCCACCGCCGTCAACGCCCAGAAATAGCTGATACAGCTGGTGTTTACGGTCCTTATTTGCGGTCGGTCTGGGCATGACTCAGGCGTCAAAGACGAAAAAAAATCAATTCTATTGTTCGCCAAACTTGACATATAATCAATCTTAAAGGATTTTATGTAGTCAATAAGCCATTCTAATCGCAAAGCGAAGGTTGGTTCGACCATGGAGATAAGACAGCTCAAGGCATTTCTGGCGATCGCCGAGGCCAAAACATTTACGGCCGGTGCGCGTCGGGTCAATGTGACCCAGGCGGCGATCTCGATGCAGATACGGCAGCTCGAGGACGAGGTCGGCCTGCAATTATTCACACGTACTCCGCGGCGGGTGATCTTGACCGAGGCGGGCGAGTATCTGCTCGACCGTGCAAGAAAGATCCTTCGCGAACACGATAGTGCTCTCGCAGAGATCGCGGAACTCGGCGGGGCAGAGCACGGCCGATTGCGGATAGGTTCTGCGTCGGCCGAATTTGCCGCGTCACAGCTCCCGGGAATCTTGCAGCGGATACGGGAAAAATACCCTAACTCGGACCTTAGCGTCAGCGCCGGAACGAGCCAGGCACTTGTGGACAAGATAATGCATGGCGAGATAGATATCGCCTTCGTAAGTTTGCCGGTCGAAAATTCGTCGATCACGACCGATCTGCTGTTCAGTGATGAGATAGTCGCGATCGCACATCCGTCGCATCCTATGGCGAACGAACGTTATGTCAGCGCTGCCGCACTCGCGGGCGAGAAGCTGATACTCAGCGTTCGCGGTGGAAACACGCGGCGGATGATAGATGATTTCTTCAACGCGGCAAACGTCCGGCCGAATATTACGATGGAACTCTCGCGGCAGGAAGCGATCAACCAGATGGTAGAAAATAATCTGGGCGTAGGCATCGCCGGTGCAAAGACCATTGCTGAGGAGATCCGCGAAGGCCGTCTTGTCTCGTGGATGATCGAGGGAGCCGAGATCAACTGGGAACTCGGCCTCGCACGACTTCGAGGCGGGTATTTCTCGCCGATCGCGAAAGAATTCGTCGGGCTATGTAAAGAGAGTTTTGTGATGCGGGACAAGGAGTTGAAAGCTCGCAAGTAAAAAGGCAAAAGTAAAGTGTCAAAATAAGATGTTGAAAATGGCTTCAATACGAAATTCAGACGCACTGGTAAAAACATCTTTTGTTTTTGCCTTTTTACTTTTTAGTTTTGCCTTTGCCAATGGCCAGGGATTACCCGTCGCGGCTCCGCAGACGGTCGGGATGAATGCCGCAAAGCTCAACCAGATCGACGCACTGGTCGAAGCTGATATCGCCGCCAAAAAGCTTCCCGGTGCCGTCGTGCTTGTCGGGCACAAGGGCAAGATCGTTTTTCGCAAGGCTTACGGCAACCGTTCGCTTGTGCCGACGGTCGAAAAGATGACGGTTGATACGATATTTGATGTCGCCTCTCTTACCAAGCCCATCGCGACTGCGACATCGATAATGATCCTCGTCGAGCAAGGCA
>CAYSMU010000634.1:0-1587 GCA_964432145.1 uncultured Chloracidobacterium sp. | reverse complement strand
CCGACGAACAGATCGCCGATCTTCGTGACAAGCCCGAGGAGTTCCGTAAGGCCGCCGAAGCCCGTTGGCCATACGATCCGCCAGACGCCAAACGCGACGTGGCCGGAACACTCGGCGAGATACGTGGCCTTGTCACGCCCGGCGACGACCAGATCTGGTTTCACAACGGCCTGGACATCGCGGGTGCATATGGTGAAGCGGCGAGATTCATCCGCGATGAAAAGGTGCTGCGGCCGATCGCCGCAGAGAATTTTGGTACGCTTCGCGAGCTGATAAGAATGCCGACACTGGGATACATACACATAAGATTAGGCCGCAATGCAGATGGCAAACCATTTAATGACAGGCGGTTTCAATTCCATAACGATGTGGAAGGCAAGATCAGCGATGTACGCGTACCTCGAGGTACCAAATTCAAGGCCGGCGAGCGGATCGGCACGCTGAATCCGATGAATCACGTGCATCTCATCGCCGGTCGCAGCGGGTCCGAGATGAACGCACTCGACGCTCTAACGCTGCCTGGGATCAGCGACGTCAGGCCGCCTGTGATCGAAGATGTCAAAATTTATGACCAAAATTGGAATCCAGTCGAAACCGTTTCGCCGAATTCGCGTATTAAGCTCACTGAAAAGTCGCGATTGGTCGTCCGTGCTTATGATCAGATGGACGGTAACGCCGAAAGGCGACGATTGGGCCTATATAAGCTCGGTTACCAGTTTGTTAGTAACGGTCAACCGGTCGGCGAGGCCAAATGGACGATCGTTTTCGATCGAATGCCGTCGAGCGAGGCGGTGCGATTCGCATACGGGCCCGGAAGCCATTCGGGAGCGACCGGCGAGACGATCTTTAACTACATCGTCTCGAATTTCGTAAACGGCGACGAATTTCGCGAGGCTTTCCTGGATACGACAGGCGTCACCGCCGGAAATTACGTTTTGAAAGCTTTCGCGGCAGACTATTTTGGCAATACGACATCAAAAGACATTGAAATTGAGGTATTAAGATGAGAACGATCACAGCACTATCCCTGCTTCTGTTAATGACCTTCACGGCTATGCCGATGGACAAAAAGGCCGGCCCGAGGTCGATCCTCGTCACCCCGCCCGCACCGAAGATCGCCGACGCCGAGCGCCATGCCGAGTTGGCCCGACGGCGTGCTGCGGTCGCCGCAAAGATGGCGGACAAGAGCATGCTCATTTTGTTCTCGGCCGAACCGCGGCTTTACACCAACGACGTCGATTACGTTTACCGCCAGGAGAACAACCTTTATTACCTGACGGCCCTCAAGCAGGACGGAGCGACCTTCGTTATGACAAAGGACGGCGGCACGGTTACCGAAACGCTGTTTCTGCCCAAACGCGTGCCGCTCCGCGAAGCCTGGGAAGGCAAAATGTACTCACGCGAACAGGCGATGGCGGTTTCTGGACTCAAGACGATCGTCGATGCATCAGAAAGAGAGATTTTCCTTAAAGCGGTCAAAGAGAAAAGGCCCTTTACATCGGCGGACAATTTGGTATCGATTTCATCTGTGTCCGACACGATCTACCTTCTCTTGCCGGGCTCGCCGCAGGACGAGAATGGCTTGCG
>CAYSMU010000633.1:0-1601 GCA_964432145.1 uncultured Chloracidobacterium sp. | reverse complement strand
GCCTCGTACCGCGTTAATGTTCCCCAAAAGAAGATCAAATATATCTTCGTGAACACGACTAAACTCGGCGAAAAGCTACAGATCGCTGAGGCTGACCTGCGGGCTGAGTACGACGCATTGCCGGCCGATAAGAAGCTCTCTGGCGTTATCGGCCATGAGATCGTGCTCCGCGTCGCCAAACCCGAGTTCGACGGTCAGGTGCAAACCAAGGCCGCAGAGCTGGTGCAACAGCTCAAGAAGGACGGGCCGATCGTGGCTGAGGAAGCATTCACGGCCCTCGCGAAGGGACACTCCGAAAGTCCCTCGACGGCGGCATCGGGCGGAAAACTGCCCGGCCCTGTCCGAGAGAATCCGAATAAGCCCGACGATCCGTATCAGCGGCTGCTTAAGATGAAACCCGGCGAGATCACTGAGCCTATCAGCTACCAAGGCCGGTACTTCATCCTCCGACGCGGAGAGGACGTTCCTAAGAGCTATGACGTCGCTCGCAAGGAAATAGAGGTTTCTCTTCGAAACCGCCGAGCGTACGGCGTTGCGGCTGAACTTGCCCAGAAGATCGTCGATTCGCTCAAGCAGACCAAGGACCCCCAAAAGACAGCCGCAGAATTCGCCGGACAGGCGAACATGAGTGTTGCCGACATGATCAAGGAGACGGCGTTTGTGAAGCCCGGTGACGACGTGCCGAATATCGGCGTGTCGCCGCAGTTCGAAGAGGGCATCGCACCGCTGAACGCGGTCAACGATGTTGGTGAAAAGACGCCTATCCAGAACGGATTCGCAATACCTATGCTCATCGACCGCCGCGAACCCCGCGATGCAGAGTTTGACGAGGTAAAGACGCAGATCACCGACGTCGTAAAGCTCGAAAAGGCCCGCGCACAGGTTGATGAGATCGCAAACCAGATCGCCGCAGGTGCAGGTTCGGCAAGCGCGCTATCTGCCGCGGCATCATCAAAGGGAATGACGGCGAAGGACCAGAAGAGCTTCGTACTTGGCTCGCCACTTGGCGAGGGTGCGACCGCGGCCACGAGTGAGGCCCTGGAGAACGCCATTTATGCACTGAAAACGGGTGAGGTGACCAAAGCACCGCTCAAGGTCGGCGACAACCTATACATCGTCGGCGTCACAAACCGCCAGGATGCCAATATGGAAGAGTTCGCCACGCAGCGAAGCAATCTGATGCAGCAGATGCTCGGTACCAAACGCGCGGCCGTCTTTTCCGACTATCAAGCGGCTGTTAAGAAGCGCATGGAGGCGGATGGCTCGATCACGATCTATAAGGAAGTGTTGGATAAGATCGACGCCATGGCGACCCCACCGGCAACAGGACAGTAAAACGAGCGGAAGAATTGGAAACAACGCGGCCGGGAACTTCGTTTCCCGGCCGTTTCTTAATCGATCACCACCAACCGAGAAACTTCCACCACGCAAGTCCTGCGACCGACCAGATGAGTATATTCAATACCGAAGCCATGAATCCGTCGTTCCACCATCGTCGTTGAGTTACATATACAAGGCCGAAATAGACTGGATCAGGGGTCGTTCCTTAGTGCGTAAGGCCGGCGCTTAGATTTGCAAAATATGTCAATGCCAGCACCGTC
>CAYSMU010000632.1:0-1608 GCA_964432145.1 uncultured Chloracidobacterium sp. | reverse complement strand
GACAGCGACCGCATAGATGTCAGTAACGAGATCACGCAGAACTTTGGCGATATCAGGACATGGAGTTTTTCGTTCGACCTCAATTCGCCCGATATGTGGCACGAAGAGGTCGGCGCCGTCATTCGCGGCAAACTGCTTGCCAATGGCGGGCACTATTCGCCGAGAAATGCACGGTACGATTGGCTGACGATGAATCATTTTGCGGACATGACAAACGGGGCCGGGAACTTCGGCGTGACGGTATCAAACTGGGACAACCAATTCATGCGGCTGGGCGACAGTGACCGAGATCTGCTCGACACTGCGACGCCTCAGATAAATGTTCTCGCCGGCGGCCAGATCGACGGGCCGACTCTGGGAATTCCGAACCAGGGAGGCGACAGCTACTTCCTGCAGCGATTCGCCCTGTGGACACACGGCGCATTTGACCAGACGGCGTCGATGAAGCTCGCTCTGCAGCATCAGACGCCTTTCGTAACGTCGATGATCGAAGGAACGGGCTCACTGAACCGGCCCTACCCGGCGAGCAGCTTCTCATTTCTGAATATCTCAAGCCCCAATGTTCTCCTTTGGGCCCTGAAGCCTGCCGAGGACGGCATTGGCCGCGGGATAGTCGCCCGCGTTTGGAATCAGGGAAACGCAGGCAATTACACGCTTTCATTATCACAGCCGATAACCTCAGCCGAAAAAGTGACTCACATCGAAACAACGATCGCTCCAGCGGCCGTTAGCGGCGGGCAACTGAATGCGGCGATCAATCAGCAACAAATACAAACACACCTCCTTAAGGTCGCGATCTCGCGTCCGTCAGGCCAGGCCCGCTAGTTGAGTCAGACCGGCGGTTACGTCAGCGCCGATATGGACGCGCAGGGCTCGGCGTCCACGGTCCAGGAGCACCAGAAAATCGCCCCTGGCCTGGGCAGCCTTCACGACACCGAATGTATACTTCTGGCCCGGCACCGGCAGGTCGATCGCATCGTCCGACGTTATCTGCAGAAAAACGCCGTTGTTCGCCCCGCCCTTGTACGCCTGGCCGGTCGAATGCAGAAATCGCGGGCCGAAGCCTAGACACGTCGCTGTTTGGTATCGGGCGAGCACCTTTTCACGGATCGAAGTCAATATCGCTTCGTTCTCATTGGTCATTTCGACATATGCCAGCAATCCGAAATAGTCGCCGGTACCGAGCCTGTCAAGATGGGTCCGCAGAATACCGCCGATCGACCACTCCTCCGCGGCATCAGTGAGCGTGGCCCCGTATTCAGGGCTTGAAAACAGCTTGATGCCGTCGCCTTCAAAGAACGGTATTTCAACAGGCAGCGACCCGGTCCGCTCGTATTCGTCAGTTATCTTTCGGGCCTCGATCTTTGCCGATTCCACGTCCGGCTGATCGAAAGGGTTGATCCCCATCAACGCACCGGCGATGGCTGTCGCAAATTCCCAGCGAAAGAACTCCTGCCCCAGGGCCCCGATTCCGTCGAGCTCGATCTTGACGACCGGATGTCCATGCGTCACCATTTCGTCCGCGACCTCAAAGCTCATTCCCTCGTTAAATGAAAGAAACGCAAAAACACGGTCGCGGCTGTAATTGCGAGCTATCTGAGTTCCCTC
>CAYSMU010000631.1:0-1651 GCA_964432145.1 uncultured Chloracidobacterium sp. | reverse complement strand
CCTCCCGAATGTCCTGTTTGTGCAGGGGTTTCGGTCAGCGGCCCTGCGGGAATCACTAATCCCGGAGATAACATGACCTTCACGGCGACGGCGAGCGGTGCGACTTCCTACAACTGGAGTGTATCTCGCGGAACCATCGTCTCGGGTCAGGGAACGCCTAGCATCACGGTCAGCACGTCTGCTGCAGATGCTGGCCAGAATGTTACGGCAACGGTTGATGTTGTCTTTGGCGACCGTCCGGGTTCATGCCCGTCGTGCCCGACCACTGCGTCGGAATCTGCTGGTGTCAAAGAGAAGCCGGTCCCCAACATCGTTGACGAGTTTGGTAAGGCAACCGAGGATGACATCAAGGCTCGTGTTGACAACTTCTTTATCCAGTTGAACAACAATCCGGCGGCCCAGGGCTACATCATTAATTACGGAACGGCGGCACAGATCAAGAAGCGTCGCGCTTCGATCATGAAGGCCATCACTTTCCGTAAGTATGATGCCAGCCGCGTGACGTTTGTCGACGGCTCGGACAACGGCGGTGTCGAAAACACCAAGTTCTACGTTGTTCCTGCCGGTGCGGAAGCACCAAGGCCGTAACGCCGAAAAGCTTCGCGGCTGAAAGGCCGCGAACAATATTTGCTGGCCGGGACTCTTCATCACGAAGTCCCGGCCATTTTTCCGTTTGCAAAGCTGCTTTCATTTCTTGATTCGTTTTTGTACACTTGCACTGTTCGCGTTTCTGGAACGATTTTGAGTATTCTTGCATTGAACAGACGCGCAAACCCCGCGCTCGATTGAGACATCTCATTACCGCCGTATCCCATCTCGGGGAGTAGTTTGGGAGTTCTCATAGGTCAATAGAAATTTCCGTTACCGTCGATATGAACCCGATCATGAATTACAAAAAATCTTTGGTTTTGATCTTTTCACTGGCTCTCTTGCAGTCAACTTTGATAAGAGCGTCTATCGTCGAGAATCCGCCCGAAGCAGCGGCATTTAGTGACTGGCAGGTCGTCGGGCCGACCGGAGGCGATGTCCGTGTGGTCGCGATCGACCCAAGGGACAAGAACCGGTTGTACATATCCACTCTGGACGGCCAGATACATACCTCAGCGGACGCGGGAAAGTCGTGGTCGCTCTTAGTTAATTTGAACAAGCCGGAGTTGATCCTCGATCAGCTTTTTGTCGATGCCCGCGATTCTCGCATAATCCACGCATCGGGCCATCGCCACAAGGCACCCGGAGGATATTTTCGGTCGACCGACGGCGGGGCTACATGGAAAGAGTCAAAGGAGCTTAAGAACGAGTCTATTCATGCGATGACCCAGTCGCCTACAGACCCGAACATTATCCTCGCAGGCACTACACACGGTGTATGGATGTCAAAAAACTCGGGTGCCGATTGGGACAAGGTGTCTTCGTCCACAATGCCAGTCAACATCGACGCTCTGGCTATGGACCCGCGAAATACCTCCACTATTTATGCCGGTACGTGGTGGCGTGCCTACAAAACGACCGACTCCGGCCAGAATTGGCGGCTTATTAAGAACGGAATGATCGACGATTCGGACGTCTTTGCGGTCACAGTAAATCCCCGAAATCCCGATTACATCGTCGCCTCGGCCTGCAGTGGTATTTACGAATCACAGAACGGCGGCGA
>CAYSMU010000630.1:1436-1681 GCA_964432145.1 uncultured Chloracidobacterium sp. | reverse complement strand
CGGCCGGTTGATCCTGTTGCACTGCGTGTCGTCTTATCCGACGAAGCCCACCGACGCGCGGCTGCGGTGCATTCGCACGCTGGCGGAGCGATTTCACGTGCCCGTCGGCTTCAGCGATCATACGGCGGGCGCGGAGTTTGGGGCGATGGCGGTGATGGCGGGCGCGGTGGTCCTTGAAAAGCATCTGACGCTCGATCGTCGCTCGGCAGGCCCCGATCACTTTTTTTCATTGGAGCCGAGGGCTT
>CAYSMU010000630.1:0-1426 GCA_964432145.1 uncultured Chloracidobacterium sp. | reverse complement strand
GACGGAGTGATTCAATGCTCGGCCGCAGAACGGCAGGTCCGCGAACTGGCCCGGGGCAGCGTTGTGGCGATCGCGCGAATCCCCGCGGGAAAACGCCTGACGGCGGACGTTCTGGCGATCCGCCGCCCCGCCGGGGGAATCACCCCTGATCAGTGGAACACCATTCTCGGTCGCGTCGCCAAGGCCGATATCCCCGCCGATACGCGGCTGTCGTGGGCCATGATCGAATAGGGACTTGGAGATCGGATATCGCCCCTTCTCCAAGACAGCGCTTCCACCATTCAGACTTGGCGGATGATACATCTGAATCGTATATCAAACGATACCGATCTATTTCGAGGCGATATCCCCGGACGTTGCCGCGCTAAGGGAGAATTGACATGTTGACGACTCTGGACAAGAGCAAGACCAAGAGCGACACGGAAAAACTGGTCGCCACGGCGATCGCCAATCTCGGCGAGATCGCGACGCTGCCGGAGGTGACGGTCAAGATCATCCAGATCGTCGAGAACCCCAAGTCCACGGCGCGGGACCTGCACGAAGTCATCCGCAATGACCCCGCCCTTTCGTCACGGTTGCTCAAGGTGGTCAACTCGGCGTTTTACGGATTGCCGGGGCAGATCGCAAGCATCGATCGGGCGATCGTATTGCTCGGCCTGTCGGCGGTCAAGAACATTTCCATCGCCGCGTCGATGACGCACCTGTTCAGCGCGGGCGGCAAAACGGAAGGCTTCAGCGGACTGGAAGTCTGGCGACACAGCGTCGCCGTGGGCGTCGCTTCGCGTCTGCTTACCTCAGCGCAAGGGCGACCGGCAGTCGAGGAGAGCTTCCTCGCGGGATTGATCCACGATCTGGGATTGCTCGTCGAGCGGCAGGTCCACGGAAAGGAACTGGCGGAAGTGATCCGTCGAAACGCCGAAGAAGGCACGAACTTCTGCGAGCTGGAGCGCGAGATCATCGGGGCGGACCATCAGGCCTTCGGCATGGCGCTCGGCCAAAAGTGGCGATTCCCGATGAATCTGTGCATGGCGATCGGCTATCACCACAAGCCCATGGACTTGGCGGCGGTCAACCGCGAACTGGCCATCCTCGTTCACGTGGCGGATACGATGGCGTGCCGCTGCGGGATCGGGTTTTCGGCGACGGCAGCTCATGACGAGTACGACGCCGAGATGCTGTCGGCCCTGCACCTCGATCAAGGCGCGGTGGACGAAGTGGCGGCGAAATTGCCTGAGCAAGTGGCGCAAACAGAAGCGATCTTCGCGGAGTAAAGTATCGCGTCCAGTTAGACAGTCTCAAGCGCCGTCTCCAGATCGTTCACAATATCCTCCCAGTCCTCCAGGCCGCAGCTCAAGCGGATGCCGCCGGGGACGATGCCGCGCCGTTTCATTTCTTCCGGCGGCAGGGCCGAATGCGTCATGTAGAA
>CAYSMU010000629.1:1437-1683 GCA_964432145.1 uncultured Chloracidobacterium sp. | reverse complement strand
CGACAATTCCCGATTCCTCGACCTAATGTCCAATTACCAGCGGACAATGGCAACCAAATACTCGGCGGCTAAGACGGCCGGAAATATCCATTACGTCCTGACGACGCTAAAGGCCAGAAACGAAAAGGGTAAAGAAGATAAAGGAGCGGGGCTAGTTGGGATCGATCTGTTGTCGGGGAAGGCGTCGACGCAGATCCTGTTTGACGACAAAGAGCCCGACTACGAAGTGGACGATGCCGGGGGACG
>CAYSMU010000629.1:758-1427 GCA_964432145.1 uncultured Chloracidobacterium sp. | reverse complement strand
TCAACATGAAGAAAGGCGTCCTGGCCGCCTACGCGATCAGCGAACCGGCTCCGCAGGCCGCAAATGACGAAAAGGACAAGTAGCCCTACTGCGTCAGCATCTCGAATGCTGTCCGGACTGCGATGCGGTCAAGCGTCAGTCGCTCTAACAGGGCCGAGGCCGAACCCAATCCCATTCTTTCTGAGATCGTTTCGATCACGGCCTGCTTGCCTAGCGGAACACGCGTTGTACGTCCGACAGTAAGGCGAAGGTTATGGTCGAGCGTCGAAAGGAACTCGTAGCCGTCGTGCAACGCCTCGATCGACGCTCGATGGTCTGCCAGCGAGGGATGCTCTCGCAATTGTGTCAGCATCGCCGTCGTCGAGCGGTCCGCCGGATCATCCTGGACATCGTGCCGCAATTGCAGATATCGCATCGCAAAATAGACGTCCAGCATTCCGCCTTCGCCGTATTTAATATCGACCTCGCTGCCGCGCCGCGGGCGCGTGCGCTGTTTCTGCAGGGCGAGCCTGACGCGGCGCGTCTCGGCCGCGAGTTCGCCGGGGGCGATCCCGAGTGCGCGCTGATGAATGATCCCTCGAGCACTCTGTTCGACTGGTTTGCCCAGGTTGAGGTCACCGCCGGCGGCACGCAACTTGACGAACGCGAGCATCTCCCAGATCGCAGCGG
>CAYSMU010000629.1:0-748 GCA_964432145.1 uncultured Chloracidobacterium sp. | reverse complement strand
CGCAAAGATTTTGGGCCAACAATAGAGGCTTTGTAAAACCGGACGCGGGCATCGCCGTCAGGCCCTTTGACCCGTACGGCCGAAGGCGTAGATCGACACGATACAAACTGCCGTCGCGCGTCATCGATGACAGGGTCGTGACTAGCAGTTCGGCAACGCGTGCGTAGAATTCGGTCACCGTCAGACCGGCCACGGGCGAGGGCAACGAGTCGTCGTAGACCAATACCATGTCGAGGTCCGAGTCGTAATCGAGCCCGCGTCCGCCGAGTTTTCCAAGACCCAGCACGGCAAGATGCAGATGGGCGATCTCGACAGCATATTTTTTCGAGAGTTCTGCTCGTACCATCTCTAACGCCGTCCCGACGCTGGCCTCGCCGAGCAGCGTCTGGAGCCGCTTGGCCTCGAACATATCGATACGGCCAAACACATCGCGGATGACGATATTCAGCAACAGTCGAGCCCAGGTTCGCCGCAACACGCTCAAACGCTCGCGAAAACCTGTCGCCGCCGTCACCACGGTCATTAACAGGTCAGCGTATTGCGGCTCATCATCAGCATCATTCGCGATTGCGAGCTCACCGACAAGCTGCGGGTTCGCAGCGATCATCGCCGCGAACCTCGGGCTGACCGCGATCAAGCGGTCCAAAACGGCCGATGTCTCACGCCCGCCGATGTCGATCCCGGCCTTGCCGAGCGAAGCCATAACGTGTGTCCGCGTTCTGTCGGGCGCGGTCGATATGTCCTGCAT
>CAYSMU010000628.1:0-1690 GCA_964432145.1 uncultured Chloracidobacterium sp. | reverse complement strand
AAGAACCGCGACGATCACATCATCAAGATCGAAGATCCGATCGAATTTGTCCACGACAACCAGAAGTGCCTCGTCAATCAGCGCGAGGTGCATAATCATACGGACAGTTTTAAGGACGCTCTCCGGGCTGCCCTTCGCGAAGATCCCGATATTCTGCTGGTCGGAGAAATGCGCGATCTCGAGACTATTTCGATCGCCATTGAGACTGCGGAAACAGGTCACCTCGTATTCGGCACGCTGCATACGACGACGGCGGCATCAACCGTCGACCGAATCATCGACCAGTTTCCGGCGGATCGACAGCAGCAGATCCGTGTGATGCTTTCGGAGTCGCTCAAGGGCGTTATCGCTCAAACGCTGTTGCCCAAGAAAGGCGGCGGCCGAGTTGCGGCATTAGAGGTGCTCATCGTTACGCCGGCTATCAGCAACCTGATCCGCGAAGGCAAGACCTTCCAGATCCCGTCCGCCATGCAGACCGGTAAAAATCACGGAATGGTTATGTTAAACGACGCCCTGTACGCGCATGTCGAGAGCGGCCTCGTCGAGCCTCGAGACGCCTATATCAAGGCCGTGGACAAGACGGGATTTGAAACAATGCTTACGCGCGGCGGCTTCAAACTCTGATCCCGACAAAGTCAATCATTCGTAATATTGACGGCGGAACCAGAGTTCCGCCGCCCATTTGGCGTACGACGGTATATGTGATAAGGATATCGAATGACCTCTGACGCATTTCGCCTTATCGCACTTGCCTTTCCGGAGACTGAGGAAAGCTCGCACATGCAGCACCCGGATTTCAGAGTCGGCGGCAAGATCTTTGCGACGCTCGGGCCCGACCTCGATTGGGCAATGGCAAAGCTCACCCCGGCGCAGCAAAAGGAATTCCTTCGGATCGATCCGGCCGCATTCAAGCCTGCTGCGGGTGCGTGGGGCGAACGTGGAGCGACCATCATCACGCTCGGACAGGCTGATGAGGACGATGTTCGCAATGCGCTTCGCATGGCGTGGCAAAACATAGCTCCAAAACGCCTTCTGAACCCTGGGTTGTGACAAGCGTCATTGGCGGACGTTAAAGGATTCGTCCATAATTGTCGCAAACGATGGACGCTAATGGCCTTGCAAGACTTCTTGTTGGATCGGCGCCACGCCGAAGGTTGGCCATTCTCAAGGAACATGCATCGATCTCACCTGCCGAAATTGCCGAATCCCTGCAGAATTTATGCTTCGAGGTTTGGACTGCCGAGCCGCAAAAAGTTAACGCAATAGCCGAAACGAACGAGTTGATCGCGAACGAAAGCGGCGAGCAGGAAGTTCGCGCCTTTGCCGACTGGACGAACGCCATTAAATGCCTTGTTGACGGCGATCTATACAAATGCATCGAGTGGCTGAATAGCTCAGAGAAGAATTTCCTGGCGATCCGAAACGAGCATTTTGCGGCGAAAACACAACCCAGTAAGGTTTACGCACTCGCACTTCTCGGGAGATACGACGAAGCAGTCGAGGCTGGCCATGCCGCCCGTGAGGTTTTCGTCGCACACGGCGATCAGTATTCGGCCGGAAAGATCGAGCATAACATAGGTAACCTGTTTTGGCGGCGCGACCTATACCTCGAATCCGAACCGTATCTGCGGTCGGATCATGAGCGTTTTGCTGAGATCGACGACCAAAGGCAGCTAGCCATGGTCGAAAA
>CAYSMU010000627.1:0-1700 GCA_964432145.1 uncultured Chloracidobacterium sp. | reverse complement strand
TAACCCTTCTGGGGTATCTCCTCTCCATTTTCGAAGAACTCAAGCGACGCGGAATTCAAACAATACCTGAGGCCGGTCGGCGGCGGGCCGTCCGGAAAGACATGGCCCTGATGGCCGCCGCAGCGGGCACAGCGGATCTCGACACGCCTCATTCCGTAGCTGTTATCCTCAATATTCGTAAGGTGGTCCTTGTCATATGGGGCGTAAAATGACGGCCATCCCGTGCCCGAATTGAATTTCTTCTCTGAGCTGAAGAGCGGAAGGCCGCACAATCGGCAGGCGTAAACGCCGTCCATTTTGTTGTCGAGAAGCGTTCCGCAAAATGCCGGTTCAGTTCCGTGGTTCAGAAGTATCCGCCGTTCTTCGTCATTGAGATCCTGAGCGAGACGTTCGATCGCCTCGTTGGTGAGAGGCGTGAGGCTGTAGCCAGAGTCTGATGTTTCCATAGTGTCCAAGTAAGCCGTTTTTAACGGCGTTGAGATCCTGTGATAGTGTTTAACCGCATTATACCGAATACGTCTCTGACCGCGACACTCTTACGCAGGCGGTTCTGACCCGAATACGCTTTTTTCGAGTTTGCGAAGCCGCGAGGCCATTTCGCCTAATTTACGAAACGCTGCGGTAGAACGCAGCCAATCGCGATTGTCGAAAGCCGGAATGCCTGAGATGACCTTGCCCGGCTCAACGTCGTGCGAAGTCGCGGATTTAGCTGTGATCACGGCATCGTCGCCGACCTTGAGATGCCCGGCGATGCCGACCTGGCCCGTGAGGACCACGCGTTTGCCGATAAACGAACTGCCGGCAAGGCCGGTCTGCGAACAGATCAGGGCGTCTTCGTCGATCGTGCACGAATGACCGATCTGAACAAGATTGTCGATCTTTGCACCGCGTTTGATCCGGGTCTCGCCGACAGAGGCACAGTCGATCGCGGTGTTCGCACCGATCTCGACATCGTCCTCGAGTACGACACGTCCGGTCTGAGGGATCTTAAGCCAGCTCTTGTCCTCCTTTTTGGCATAACCAAAGCCGTCCGAACCGATCGTGGAATTATTGTGAATAATACAGTTACGGCCGATCTCGCAGTTTTCCCGAACCGAAACGCCTGAATGGATCGTGGAGTTCTCACCGATCGTTACGCCATCGTAGATCGTTACGTTCGGCATGATGCGAACGCCGTCCGCGATAACAGCTTTCGCACCTATAACTGCGTTAGCGTGGATCTCGACGTTCTCGGCGACCGTCGCCGACGGATCGATCACGGCAGCCGGATGGACAAATGGCCTGAGTTCCGGTTCCGGGAAAAACAACCGCATCGCGAGTGTGTATGCCACGTACGCGTCCTTTGCCCGAAGCACGGCAATGTCGTCCCGCGATACTTCGACGCCAATGTTCAAGAATATCGCCGAAGCCTTTGTTGCCGCGACCTGCGGGGTATACTTAGGATTCGCCAGAAACGTGACATCGCCGTCACCAGCGATATCGAGACCTGCGGTCGACGATATCTCGAGATCGGGCGATCCGCTCTCGATCTCCGAGCCAGTTTTTTGGGCTAAATCAATGAGTTTCATCAATTATCTTGAAATTAGGACCTCTGACGTGTCACACTAGTTTTAACAGACAATTTTCGTCCACGCAAAATTCAACGTTTTTTGCAGCCCTCTCTCCCGGCAGTATTTTCATCTTCACAGGAGTAGTACCAA
>CAYSMU010000626.1:0-1737 GCA_964432145.1 uncultured Chloracidobacterium sp. | reverse complement strand
GTGGCTAATATCTTACTTCCTAACTCCAAACAACGGCTGGCCGTACTCGACCGGCTGGCCGTTCTCGACATAGATACTTACGATCTCGCCCGAAACCTCGGCCTGGATCTCTTTCATCAATTTCATCGCTTCGACAATGCAAACCGTTGTTTCCGGTGAGACATTGCTCCCTTCGCTAACATAGGGGTCCTTGTCCGGGCCCGGCGAACGATAGAATGTACCGACGATCGGCGAGATGATCTTAACGAGCCCCGCGTCCGGGTCAACGGCCGGTTCAACCGGTGCCGTCTCGGCGTTCGGAACAGCAGGAGCGGCGGGTGCTGGAGCTGCCGGGGCCGCATGAATTACCTGCTGAGCTACAGCCTTGCTCAGGCGAACACGAATATTCTCGTTCTCAAACTCAAAGTCGGTAAACCCGTGCTCATTGACGAGAGCAGCAAGGGCCTGCAGTTCGTCCATATTGAACGACGGCTCTTCGGCGTGCTTTTTCTCGCTTTTCTTCTCGTGCACTTTTTCTTCGTCCTTTGCTTTCGCAGAAGCCAAATTATCACTCATGTTGGCTTACCTCCGGCAAATTAGCCTTTAGCGGCCAATTCGCGTGGATTATCAACCAGTTCGATCACGGCCATCTCGGCATTATCGCCTTGACGACGACCGAGTTTAATGATGCGTGTATATCCGCCGTTACGGTCTTTATAGCGCTCTCCGAGTTCATTGAAAAGCCGCTGCACCGCTTTTACGCCCGCCGTTCGCTCGATCGGATCCTTCGCCTCGCCCTTTTTGCCGCGAAAACGGCTCTGAGCGATCTTGAAAGTGCTGTTGCCCGCATGAAAGAAACGAGCCGCCTGACGGCGCAGGTGAACCTCGCGAAGTTTGCCTTCCTGACCATCCAGGCCCTGCGCTTTCTTAGCAAGAGTAATTACCTTTTCAACGAACGGCCTCAATTCCTTGGCCTTTTGCACCGTCGTCACAATGTGCTCTTTATCGGCGTTGATCAGCGAGGTCGCCATATTGCGGAGCATCGACATGCGGTGTTCGCTCGTGCGTCCAAGTTTACGATGTGCTTTAAGATGTCTCATGGTCTAAATCAAGACCGACAGGGCTCCACGGCCCTATCGGTCAAATATTTCCTAATTAATCAAGGTCGCGGCCGCCTGAGCCCGGGATCGGATTGCCTTGTTCATCAAAATCCATTCCGAAGTCAAGGCCCATGCCGTGAAGCATGTCCTTGATCTCCGTAAGCGATTTCTTTCCGAAATTCTTTGTGCCAAGCATGTCCTTCTCGCTGCGGCGAATAAGATCGCGGATCGAACGAATATCGGCATTTTTAAGGCAGTTGTATGAACGAACCGACAACTCCAACTCATCGACCGACTTATCTAGCAAGTCGTTACGCATGAGAGGCGGGCGGGCAATGTCCTCGTACTTATATTCTTCTTCCTCTTCCTCAAAGTTGATAAAAATGGACATATGGTCCTTAACCAACTTTGCGGCGAGGCCGATCGAATCTTCCGGAGCAACACTTCCGTCGGTCCAAACCTCTAGAGTCAGACGATCGTATTCGGTATTGGAGCCCTGACGCGTCTTATCGACGTTGTAGTTCACCTTCTTGATCGGCGTATGGACCGAGTCGATAGGAATGTATCCAACCGACAGGTCTTCGTCGTTATTGAACTCTGCCGAAACGTATCCGCGTCCCTGCTTGAGCCTCATTTCGATATTAAGCGAACCACCCTG
>CAYSMU010000625.1:0-1751 GCA_964432145.1 uncultured Chloracidobacterium sp. | reverse complement strand
TGCCGGATGAGCCTTTGTTGGCTGAGGGCGAGGTGCATTTTGCGGGGCAGCCGATCGCGATCGTTTTAGCCGAGACCGAAGAACTTGCCCGCATGGCTGCGAAGAAAATAAAGGCCGAAATTGAGGAACTAACGCCCGTGATCGATCCTCGTGTCGCAGCCGCGAATGGCGATCTGATCGTTCCGCCGAAGAAATTCATACTCGGAAACACCGACGACGCGTTTGCCAACTGCGAATATGTATTCGAAGGCGGCACCGAGCAAAACGGCCAGGAGCATCTCTACATCGAGACGCAGGGGTCGTATGCCGTTCCGACCGAGAATGGCGGCCTGAAGATCTATTCCTCGACCCAAGGGCCGACGGCGGTGCAGCGGGCCGTTTGCCGTGTGACGGGACTGGCGATGCATCAGGTCGAGGTCGATGTGCAGCGGCTCGGCGGCGGATTTGGCGGGAAGGAAGATCAGGCAAATGCGTGGGCCGGGATCGTCGCGGTCGCAACGCAATTGACCAAACGGCCGGTAAAATATGCCCTTCACCGCATGGAAGACATGCGGATGACCGGCAAGCGGCATCCGTATTCGTCCGATTACAAGATCGGCCTCGACAAAGAACTAAAGATCGTCGCGTACGAGGCAAGTTTCTATCAGAACGCCGGCGCGTCCTGCGACCTATCGCCGCCGGTGCTCGAACGCACGCTCTTTCACTGCACGAATAGCTATTTCATCCCAAATGTCACAGCGACGGCATATTGCTGCCGGACAAATCTGCCGCCTAATACCGCATTTCGCGGTTTCGGCGGGCCGCAGGGGATGTTCGTCATCGAGTCCGCTATCGCACACGCTGCGGAGAAACTCGGCGTGTCTGCAGCCGAGATCCAACGGCGAAATCTGCTTGAAACTGGCGATGAATTCCCTTACGGCCAGATCGCCGAAAGTGAAGCGATCACATCGTGGACACAAGCGGACGAGAAGTACGACTTCGCCGCGTTGCAGCGTAAGGCGGACGAGTTTAACGCGTCTTCGAAATACTTCAAGAAGGGAGTCGCGATGATGCCGGTCTGCTTTGGCATCTCCTTCACCAAAACGCCGATGAACCAGGCACGTTCGCTGGTCCACGTTTACACCGACGGCAGCGTTGCGGTCTCGACCGGAGCCGTCGAGATGGGCCAGGGTGTAAACACAAAGATGGCGCAGGTAGCGGCGAGGATCTTCGCTTTGCCGATCGAGCAGATCAAGGTCCAAACGACCAACACTTTGCGTATCGCGAACACAAGCCCGACGGCCGCATCCGCCGCGGCCGATCTAAATGGCAAGGCAACGCAGCTTGCCTGCGAGACGATCCGCAAACGCCTTTTAGAGGTCGCTAAAGACCTCGTTGAAGCGGCCAGCGTCGATGACCTCGCGCTTGACAGCGGCTTCGTTTACCGGAACGGCGAAAAGACCTCGCTCGACTGGCAGACGCTCGTCATGGACGCCCACCTTCAACGAGTAAACCTAAGCGAACACAGCCATTACGCCACGCCGGGAATTGGCTTTGACTGGACCACGGCGAAGGGACATCCGTTCGCCTATCACGTTTACGGCACCGCGATCGTCGGCGTAACGGTCGATTGTCTTCGCGGACGATACGAGGTCGATTATGTTAAATGCTGTCACGATTTAGGCTCGTCGATGAACACAGCCGTCGACCTCGGCCCGATCGAAGGCGGTATCGTCCAGGGCCTCGGGTGGGTGACGATGGAAGAGGTCGTC
>CAYSMU010000624.1:0-1774 GCA_964432145.1 uncultured Chloracidobacterium sp. | reverse complement strand
CCTTCCTTAGTAATGTCGTTAGCGACAACCATGTCGAGGCCTTTCTTCTCCATTTTCGAACGTGCGTAGCCGACGACGTCGTTCGTCTCGGCGGCAAAACCAACGACCATTAAACCGTCGTGCCTGTTCCGCGAAACGTCCGCCAGGATGTCCGGAGTTTTTTTGAGTTCGAGCGTCATCGTATCGCGGCCTTCTTTCTTGATCTTGGCGTCCGCGGCGTTCGCGGGTGCGTAATCGGCGACCGCGGCCGCACCGATGAAAACGGTCGCGTCCGGCAGTTCTTTCATAACGGCATCATGCATCTGCTCTGCCGACACTCCGCGGATGACATTAACGTTTGCCGGCGGCTCGACCGTCGTAACGCCCGCGACGACCGTAACGCTCGCACCTCTCGCGGCCGCTGCCGCGGCCACGGCAAATCCCATCTTGCCCGACGAATGATTTGAGATAAACCTGACGGGATCAATGGCTTCGCGTGTACCGCCAACTGTTATCAAGATCCGCTCGCCGGCAAGGTCCGGGCCCCCCTCTTTACGAAGGAGGGGTGGCGGCGTTTCGCCGACGGGGTGGTTCTCTACGTTACGACCATGGGATCCGGTCGCTACCGCTCCCGGTTCTGACAAGAGCTGCATCGCTTGCGCGACGATGTTCTCCACGTCCTCGAGCTTTCCGCTCCCGACCGTCTTGCACGCCAATTCACCTGCGACCGGCTCGACGAAATGCACGCCATCTTCACGAAGCTGAGCGACGTTCCGCTGTGTCGCCGGCTGTTCCCACATCGTCGTGTTCATCGCCGGAGCGATCATCACGGGTGCGGTCGTCGCCAGATATGTCGAAGAGAGAAAATCGTCCGCGACGCCATTGGCAAATTTGCCGATGATGTTCGCCGTTGCCGGAACGATCAGGAGCAGGTCGATATTCTGCGAGAAATTGATATGAGCGATCGGATCTGGATTTTGAGGATCGTAATCGTCAACGATCACGTGCTTGTCCGTGAGCGCCCGAAACGTCAGCGGCTGGACGAACTCGGTCGCATGCCGCGTCATCGCGACCGACACCTCGCAGCCCGCCTTTTGCAGAAGGCGCATAACCTCGACGGCCTTATAAGCCGCGATGCCGCCTGTTACACCTAAACCTATTCGAAATCCCATATTCCGGATATTAGACCATTGTGTCAGATATTGGCTTGCACAGACACATATTGACTCAGTCGTAAACCGCTCCGTGCTATGATGTGCGATTATCTCGCTTTTCTCAACTTTATGCTGAGGTTTCGCACAATAATTATTGGTTTGACAGTCCTGTCATGCGGAATTCCATCGGTATTGGCTAGCGATAAATTTACTTTTACAGGCGCTATCACCGGGATCAATGCTTATGTCCGAATCGAGGAGGGCAAGGTCGTTGAGCGGCGGATATCAATGACCGTTTCGCTCCAACTCCAAAACGTGTCCGACGAACCACTGATCGTGTTCGTACCGAATCGCGTTCCGGGGCCCCGGAAGCTAGAATTCCTTTCACCTTCTGGTGCTGTTGGTGATACTGCGACGATCGGCCCTTTTGTTTCGTCGCAGTACGAGTCGAGCATTCTAAAACGGTTATTCGAAACACTGGTGAAGGCATCAGAACCTGGCGATTATACTGCAATAGTTCCTCCATCGGGTTACTACCAATTCACTGACTATTTAAGTTTCGACACCGGTTACGAGATCGATGAGGAAACAGCGCTCAAATCAAATTCGGCAAGAAAAAATTACGTTGAAGAAAAAAAATG
>CAYSMU010000623.1:0-1790 GCA_964432145.1 uncultured Chloracidobacterium sp. | reverse complement strand
CAGCCTTGGCGCCGGTGCGGCGATTAATTGCGCGATCCGCCACGGCGAAAAGGTGCGAAAAGTCGTCAGCATCTCAGCACCCTACGCCCGCGACGGCTGGGTCAAGGAAGCGAACGACGCCTGGCCCAACTTCTCGCCTGAGATGTTCAAAGGCACGCCTGCCGAAACCGAACGGGAGAAACTCAATCCGGTACCGGGCAGCTTCCCGGAATTTTTCAATCACATCAAAGCGGCGGCAATGAGGCCCTATGACTTTGGAGCCGACAATCTCAAGGCGACCAAAGCACCGTTCTTCTTCATCCACGGCGACGCCGACGGCGTCCGTATCGATCACATCGCCGAAATGTATCGCCTCAAAGGCGGCGGCAATACCCACGCCGACATGCAGCCGCGTACCGAATCGAGATTAGCCATTTTGCCCGACACAACGCACGTCACCCTAATGAACCGGATGACCACCATCGTTCCGATGATAAACGACTTTCTCGCCGCCAAGCCCCTAAAGCCATAGAAGGAAATTTCACCACAGAGGCACAGAGGACACAGAGTTTTTAGGAAAATTATTGCCCAAACTTCTTATTTCTTTCTCTTCCTCTGTGCCCTCTGTGACTCTGTGGTGAACTTGCGTAGTCAAATGACTTCATGTATATTCATGTAGTCAAGTGACTACGCAATGAATTTAAGACGCGACGTATTTCAAGCTATCGCTGACCCGACACGGCGGGCGATATTGCTGCTTGTTGCGTCGCAATCGATGACGGCCGGGGCGATCGCGGCAAATTTTGACACGGCTAGGCCGACGGTTTCCAAGCATCTGCATATACTCACCGAGTGCGGACTGCTGAGCCAGGAGCAACGCGGCCGGGAGATCCGCTACCAGTTCAACGCAAAAAAAATGAAAGAGGTGGCGGAGTTTATCGAGCCGTTCCGCGAAATGTGGGATGACAGGTTCAATAAACTCGAGGCCGTGATGAAGAAATACAAAAAGAAATGAACCACATAGGAACATAGTTCACATAGAAAAGATTTAGAAAAACTATGTGTTCTATGTTCCTATGTGGTTAAAAAACCAATGAAACGAAAAACGCAGATAAAAGCGCAAGACGGAAAACACGACCTCGTTATCACTCGCGAATTCGACCTGCCGCTCGAATTGCTTTTCAAGGCGTATGTCGAGCCCGAGATCGTCGAGCAATGGATGGGAACCAAAGTACTGAAACTTGAGAACAAACCGCACGGCGGTTACCGATTTGAAACGAGCGACCCAAACGGGAACGTTGTATTTCGTGCCAACGGGACGATCCACGAGTTTGTCCCGAAGAAGAAGATCACGCGAACATTCGAAATGGAGAACACGCCGTTTCCCGTCCAGCTTGAGTTTCTCGAATTTGAATCACTCACCGGCGACACGAGCAAACTCACGATGCAGATCGTCTATAGATCGGTCGCGGACCGAGACAACATGCTGAAACTTCCCTTTGCGCAAGGCCTAAATATGGCTCACAACCGATTGGAGGAGATCGCGGGCAAATTGCGATAACGCGTTATGACAAAAACAAGAAAGATCATCTATTGGATCGCGACCGTCTGGCTTGCGCTCGGAATGCTCTCGAGTGCCCTCGTGCAATTGCTCAGAATACCTGAGGGAGTTCAGAGTGTCACAAATTTGGGCTATCCGTCGTATTTGCTGACGATCCTAGGCACATGGAAGATCCTGGGCGTCGCCGCGATACTCGCTCCAGGACTAGCGCGGCTTAAGGAATGGGCATATGCGGGCTTTTTCTTCGTCG
>CAYSMU010000622.1:0-1792 GCA_964432145.1 uncultured Chloracidobacterium sp. | reverse complement strand
CTGATGGTCTACGCTTCGACCAAGATCAAGCGGACGACGGCAGCGGCCTTCGAGGCAGAGACCGTAGAGACAGACGAATTCGTCGTAAATAAACCGGACGGGTTTCTGCACGTACTCAACGGCGATCCGCAGTACGCGTTCGAGGCATATTCCAAGGAATTCGGCGGCCCCGGTGCCGAGAATGTCAGGCGTGCCAATGTTACCGTTACCGTTGTCGCAGGATCGACAGTAAAAGAGCAGGCCGAACGTCGGCTAAACACAGGGAATCAAGTGATCGAAGATATCAGCGAGGTCATCGGAGACACAAAGTACCGGCTTATCGAAACGCGTTCGGCCGTGAATGATGTCGAATATCGAAATCTCTTCAAAATAGCCGAACGCGGCGGAAAAGTGTATGTATTTGCGATCGTTGCGATAGCCGACACAACCGATGAAGCGATGCGTGACATCGAAGCTATGCTCTCTGGTTTTGAGCTGAAATAACGCGAATATGTTGACCAATATGATTAGGACCATTTCGATCGGGGCGATCTTGCTTCTTGTAGGCGGCGTTTCGGCGGTCGGGGCACAGACGGTAACCGGCTCGATCGGTAAAGGCGAGGTCGCTCGCGGCAAAAAGGCTCGTGCCACAGTGATCCTCGATATTCCGCATGACCTGCATACAAATTCAAACAACCCGGGCAGCGAATATGCGATAGCGACGACCGTAAAGGTTGCCCCAGTCAGCGGCGTCAAGATCGGTGCGGTCGCTTATCCACGAGGGATGAACAAGAAGTTCGAGTTTTCCGAAAAAGCCCTGAATGTGTATGAGGGTCGCGTCGTCTTCGGTTTTGACGTTACTGTTCCACGAGGATATCGAAACCCGACTGTCGAGATCGAGGCAACGGTCCGCTATCAGGCGTGTACAAACGAGGTCTGTTATCCGCCCAAGTCGAAGACGGTCAAGCTTACGGCGAAAGTGAAATGATCTATTTGAGACGAAATGAGTTGGGAACGAATTCGATCGCGGCGAGCAGTAATTTGCCGTCCTTCGCCGGGCTTGCTTTGTAGGTGAAGATCGCCGGCACGGGCGGCGGCGATGAGCGGCACGTTAGATCGATGATGCCCGTTTCGGGCGTGAACGAATTGACATCGATCTTTCCCGTGATCGGATACTGAAAATAGAGCGGCCCGGCCGGGCCTTTCGCTTTCAGGGTCAGCATTCCGTCGGCGCACGCGATCGATTCCGGTATCGCGAGCACGCGGACCTCGCCCTCGTCGGGTACACGCAGCCTTTCCTGAATGTCCCGAAGCTGCTGCTCACGAAGCACGCGATCCATTTCTGCCTGCTCCGCGGCTGCCGTCGTGGCATTTGAATTTAGGTCGCTCGCCGGGCGGCCCTCGATTATCACTAGCGGCTCACGAGCGATCTCGTCGAGCGGCTTCAGCCGAAAGTTCTTTGGCACGAACGCCACTGAAAGAAGCACGCCGTCGGAGTCGCCGCGGGAACGCTCGCTGGGGCGGTACCTGATTGCGACCTTTTCGGACGGAAATCCGCCGTCGCATCGAAAGGCAAAAGTGCGAGTGCCCTGCGTCAGCACCCTTAACTTAAGGTCGTCAAAGCGGCGGCCGGTCAGCCTGAGCGTGCCGTTTGCGGTAACGACCCGATACAATATCCGTCCGCCGGAGCACGCCATTCCGGCCAGCGTGCCCACATCGACCTTGTCCGCGGGCCCGGGCCGGTCGAGCAGCAGATTCAGATTGCTCAGATCTCTTTCTTCATCTATTCTTGCGATCTCGGCGGCCGTGAGAT
>CAYSMU010000621.1:0-1793 GCA_964432145.1 uncultured Chloracidobacterium sp. | reverse complement strand
TGCCACCGGCACACCGCTCAGCAACTAATAATAGTTGGCTAAGCAAAAACTTGGTTCGGGGGCCGGGCTTCGCCTGGCTCCCGAATTTTCGGCAATATAAGCCCTTGACCGGAGTGTCTTCCTCTAGCCCTGGTCCCGGTTTGGGATCGAATTTGAATCAAAGGAGCTAGCTAAAAATGTACAAAAATCAGAAAGGTTTCTCACTCATCGAACTTCTCATCGTCGTCGTGATCATCGGCATCATCGCCGCGATCGCTATACCAAACCTGCTGGCGGCACGCCGCTCGGCAAACGAAGGTTCCGCCGTTTCCGCAATGCGTACGCTGCACGGAGCCCAGATGACCTACGCTTCGACATATGGCAACGGGAACTACGCGGGAGCAACTGCATTCAGCGGCACTGCACTCTCCGAACTCGGTACTCCGGGCCTTGTCGATGGCGTCCTTGCCACCGGCACCAAGAGTGGGTATGTGTTTCAGGGAGTACGGGTTGCTTCTTCCGCAACTGCTCCTGCGCAGTTCGCATTCTCGGCGATTCCGACAACCGCCACTGGTGTGACCGCGACCGGTGCACGCCGTTTCGGCATCGCCACCGAAGGTGTGATCATGGCGGACTCGTCCGCACCATCGACGGTTTACACGCAGGCAACGGTTGCCACCGGCACCCCGCTTAGCAACTAAGCTGTATCGAATACTGACGAACCAGCGGGGGCCCGATCACGGGCTCCCGTTTTTATTGTCGCTGCGGCGTGATAAAATCTCGTGTTTCGGTTCGCTTCGTTAATCCGCACAAAAATGTCATCGAGTTCGCTCTTCGCAAAGGCACCACCGGCGGTCTCCCGTCTACGACTGTTCGCTGCTATCGTACTGGCATTTGCTGCCTGCGGGCTGTTGTTTTCGGTCACCGAGCCGTCGATACGGGTAAATCAGCCATTTAAGGTCGAATCGCTGTTTGCGGTCTGTCTGGCGGGCTATCTTTTCTTTTCGTATCGCTCGCGAGCGGGCCTTTTATCCTCGACTTCCCAGCTCTCGGGCATAGTGGCGGCCGGCGTCTGCGGATTTGCCGCCTGGAGCGGCGTATCAGCCCTGTGGGCAACGACCAATGCGGGCGTGGCACATCACACGCTCGTCTGGGCACTCTATTTAATTGTATTTCTCATTTTTTCGAATACGATCGCGCGCGACGCCAATACCGACTTCGCAATCGCGGTGGTATGCGCCATTGCCCTGATCCTCGGTGTTGTCTGTGTCGTCGATTACCTTACCGCCACGGACCTCGCCATCAGCGAAGGCCCGATCCGGGTTCGCTACAATAAATACGCCGAGCTTCTCGTAACGATCGTTCCGCTATTATGCGCCGCGGCGGTCGCATCGACGGGGCGTTTCCGCCGTATCGTTTTGTTTACGGCGACAGCACTCGGATGGCTGACGGTCATGCTGTCTCTCAGCAAAGGGGCGTTCATTGCCGGCATCCTGGGCTTTCTTTTCTTTTTTGCGGCCGCTCTGCTATTTTCCGGGGCCGGCCCGCGGCGACAACTTGCCCTGGCCGCCGCCGCGTGGCTCGCTTTGACAGTCGGTACCCAGGCGATCTCGTCAGCGGTTTCGCCATTGCCGGCAACCACACAGTACATTACCGGCTCGGCAGACCCGACACGGGATACGACCGCGATGCGGGTCTTTACGTGGCAGATAGCGAGGCAGATGTGGTCCGATCATTTGATCGTCGGCGTCGGTGCCGATAATTTCGGTGTCGCCGTCAATGAGGCCCGCAGGGTTCATCGCCGCGCTCACCCT
>CAYSMU010000620.1:0-1794 GCA_964432145.1 uncultured Chloracidobacterium sp. | reverse complement strand
CATAGGTCACATAGGATTTTTTATCTCTATGTGTTCTATGTTCCTATGTGGTTTATCCTGCCGCTCTGATAAAATCGCTACGTGAAACCCGCATCAGCCCATTCACAAACCGCCATTCGTAAGGTGATCGCATCGTCCGACGCCGCGGAATTTACCGACGTCCTAGCGGTCGAGGAGCCGCTCGAGATACGGCTGCAGCTGCCGGGAATGCCGCACCGGCCGATCTCGATCACGATGCGTACACCGGGCCACGATCTCGAACTTGCTGCCGGTTTTCTGTTCACCGAGGGCATCGTCAAGAGCCGTGGTGACATTGCGGATATTCGGCATTGCGGCCCAAAGGGCAGAAACATGAGCGTTATCGAGTGTGCTGCTGATCTGCAAATCGCGGCCCGAGACAACACCGTCGTCGCGGAACTCGCTAAGGGCGTTGACGTCGATCTGAATAGGCTCAAGCGAAATTTCTACACCACATCGAGCTGCGGCGTTTGCGGCAAGTCCTCGATCGAGGCGCTGCAGACCGGCGTCAAAGCGTTACCAAATAACGGCGTGAGCGTTGCGAACGATCTGATCCACAGTCTGCCGTCGCTGCTGCGGAATTCGCAGTCGGTTTTTGAAAGCACGGGCGGCCTGCATGCGTCCGCGCTGTTCAAGGCGGACGGCACGCTCGACTTGGTCCGCGAAGACGTAGGCCGGCACAACGCCCTTGACAAGGTCATTGGTGCACGGTTCCTCGTCGGCGAATTGCCGCTCGCGAAAACGATCTTGCTCGTCAGCGGCCGTGCGAGCTTCGAACTGGTGCAAAAGGCCCTGATGGCCGGCATTCCGGTGATGGCAGCGGTCGGAGCACCGTCGAGCCTCGCGGTCGAACTCGCCGCCGAATACGGAATGACGCTCGTTGGCTTCGTTCGTGACGGGCGATTCAATATTTACACTGGCGAGCAACGTGTTAACTTTCCAATGACTGAAGTTAATTAATAATTGGGAAATTAGTAATTACTAATTAGACGGAAATGAACGACGACGCTTCGAAATTAAAGATCACACCGCCGCCGGAGACGTCCGCCGGTATTCACGCCGTGACGAATGCACTCAAGCACGTCTTCGGCAAGATGGGCGTTATTCGCGGCACACGCGGCCTGTTGAAGCTCAATCAAAAGGGTGGCATCGATTGCCAATCGTGTGCGTGGCCCGATCCCGACACCCGAACGATCAACGAATTTTGCGAGAACGGAGCAAAGGCACTTGCCGACGAAGGCACGACAAAACGCATCGGCCGCGAGTTCTTTGCCCAATACTCGATCAGAGAACTTTCCGAGCAGACCGATTTCTGGCTCGGCAATCAAGGCCGTCTGGCCGAACCGCTCGTTCTTGGCGAGGGAAGCGAGCACTACGAACCGGTCTCGTGGGAAGATGCGTTCGAGCTGATCGCGGGCGAGCTCAGTTCGCTCGCTTCGCCAGACGAGGCCGTCTTTTACACGTCTGGCCGCACATCAAACGAAGCGGCGTTCCTTTACCAGCTTTTCGTGCGGCAGTTCGGCACCAACAACCTGCCCGATTGCTCGAACATGTGCCACGAATCGACCAGCGTCGCCCTCGCCGAGTCGATCGGCCTGGGCAAAGCAACGATCCGGCTCGAGGATTTCACAAAGACCGATCTCGTCATCGTCATCGGCCAAAATCCCGGCACGAACGCACCGCGAATGCTCTCGTCCTTGCGTTCGGCCAAGCTTGCCGGTGCGAAAATGATCGCGATCAATCCGCTCAATGAGGTCGGGCTGACGGCGTTCGTCG
>CAYSMU010000619.1:0-1802 GCA_964432145.1 uncultured Chloracidobacterium sp. | reverse complement strand
ACGTAGCGGACGGCTCTGCGTAGGGCAGCGGGGGAAGCCACTTCTTCGCATCCTTGGTTAGTCCGTCAAGAGCCGTGCGGCCGTTTCGCGAGACCATATTGATATATCTGCGGGGAGCATTCGCCGCGATCACAGGCAGGTGTTTCTCCTTCGCAAGCTCGACGAGCGGGCGATAATCCCATTTGTAGTTTCCCCACGGCCGCGAGCTTCGCAAAAAGTGATCTTCGGTAATCAGTCCGCTAAGATACTCGTTAACCACGATCTGCACATCTCTCTCAAACATCTCGAGCGAAAGCCCGATCCTTCGCCCGGGCATATTCTGCGCAACGATCTGCCGGAATATCTCGGCCTGGATAGCATGGCCCACTGCATCGTCGTGCAGTTCGCCAAGAAAGACAGCATCGCTGGCCGCCGCTGACTTGAGGAGATCGGCCATCGTGACCGCATTTCCATTCCCGTCAAATACCCGGAATTGCTCTTCGTCGTATTTTATTTGTCCCATCGCGGAGGTGATCGACACCAGCATCAGAACGCTCAAAAAGAAAGCACTTTTCATATTATTTAGTTCAATGTTCGCCCGCGATTATCTGTGCGGCAAGCATTGGCATCGTCAATTCGTGGTGGCCGGTGACGGAAAATCCGCGCCCGGCACCATTCGCGGTCGGGCGATGGACCACATTTGTCATTGGCCGGTATCGTTGTACAAAATCAAAATTGGCGGTCGTAATATCATTCACCTCGTGCCCGAGATTTCGGACGACCGAAACGGCCTTCATGAAGATCTCCGGCATTACTACAGCGGAGCCATAATTTATGTAAACACCGCCGCCGTTCATTTCGCGCACCAGTGAACATATCAGCCGAAAATCAGTATGCGATGTCGCACCGAGATCGGCGCCGTTGGCGGACGCATGAAAGTGTCCAATATCCGCACCGACCGTCAGGTGGGCAGTGAACGGTATCCCGCGTGCGTAGGCTTCACAGAGCATCGACTTGTCGGCATGCGGCGGATCGAGTGCGGCGACTTCCCTGCCCATCGCTTCGCCCAGGCCGATCCCGTCCTCTCGTCCCCGTCTGGCAGCAGCGTTCAATATCTCACCGGTTTCCTTCGCAGCACCAAAATCACCTTTACCTAAAGTGGCGTCTACGTCCTCACTTGTAAAACCAACCATCGCGATCTCAGTGTCATGAACCAGTACCGAGCCGTTGCCAGCAAGGGCGGTAACATAGCCGCGCTTCATAAGGTCGATAACTATCGGAGCGAGTCCGGTTTTAACCACATGGCCGCCAAATCCCCAAATTATCGGTTTCCCAAGTGAGCGCGCACGGCGAATCTGCTCGGCAACGCCTCGCAGGCTCTGGACTGCCAGTATATTCGGCAGTTTGGCAAGGAATTCGCCGATCGTATCCGATTCATCCGGAGGCACGGCAAAGTCAGCGATTGTAACTTTGCTTGGACGAGATGCAAGTTCGTAAGTGCTTATCTGCCCGAGGTCTATCGGAGTGACGTGCTTGTAAATGCTCATTCTAGTAACACTATTCTTGCATAAACGGAAGTCAATATGAAGAACGAATCCGGGCTAAAAAGAGTATGTGGATATTTCCCGGCGTCGGAGTGTTTTTCGCTATTTCGGGACACGCCGCGTTCGGCGAATTTGCTTCGTTTGTTGGAGTTTCGGTGGCGAGTTTGCGAGCGGCGTCGGTCGTCGCTGTCGGGTTTTGTTGGCTATAGCGAATCGAGCGGCGCCGGTCGTCGCTGTCGGGTTTCATTGGCTATAGCGAATCGAGTGGCGCCGGTCGTC
>CAYSMU010000618.1:0-1825 GCA_964432145.1 uncultured Chloracidobacterium sp. | reverse complement strand
CGCAAACCTAAATCTAACACAGGCCAGAGGTCGGCTACAAGACTTTTTTGTTCGAGGGTCGATCGAAAATTGCCGTAAAACCCGTCGAAATGGTAGTATTATGACCTTGGCCGGCAAGCGCACGCCGGCGGCAACTGCGGGTTCGCGTTGCCAACCAACCCCGTCCGGAAACCAGTGAACGGTAAGCAGTAACGGCGAAATATGTCCGCCGAATATTTGCCGTTTTCTCCTGTCCCCCGATCTGCGAAGGTCAACTGGATGAAGCACCATCTTTTTTCGGATATCTCGACCGGCGTGAGTTTCGTTGCCATTGGCGGCGGAAACGGCCTTTCGACGCTTCTGTCCGGCCTCAAACGGTTTGTTAACGCCGCCGACACAGAGCCTGTTTGGCTCAATGACTTGTCGGCGATCGTCGCCGTGACCGACGATGGTGGAAGCTCCGGCCGGTTGCGCGAAGAGCTGCAAATGCTGCCGCCGGGCGATATTCGCAACTGCATGGTCGCGCTCAGCGAGGATTCGCGGTTGCTGTCGAAACTGTTCAAGCATCGCTTTCGCGGCGAAGGCGACCTGGGCGGACACATTTTTGGGAATCTGTTCCTTGCCGCACTTTCCGAGATCACCGGCGATTTTGCCGAGGCGGTTAAGCTGTCGAGCGAGATCCTCGCGAGCAAAGGACATATTTATCCCGCGACCGTTGCCGATGTCAGGCTCGCTGCTGAGCTTGCGGACGGAAGCACTGTTAAGGGCGAAACGAACATATCCAAGGTCGGCGGCGCGATCAAACGGCTTTATCTTGAGCCCGCTAACTGCAAGCCTATGCCCGAGGCTCTCGCGGCGATCGAGGCTGCGGATGTGATCTCGATCGGGCCGGGATCGCTATTCACGAGCCTATTGCCGCCGATCCTGGTCGAGGGCGTTGCGGATGCGATCGCGAACTCGGCGGCGACCAAGATGTTCGTCAGCAATCTTATGACGCAGCCGGGCGAGACGGATGGTTTTACGGCACGGCATCATCTTGAAGTAGTTCGGCAGTACGCGCCGCAGATAGATTTTGATTACGTGATCGTGAACGACCATCCGATCAGTAGCGGGCAGGCCAACAAGTATGCGGACGAGGGCGCGGAGCAGATCGGTGTCCACGGCTCGATCTCGCCCGACACGATCGAAGGCGCAGAGATCGTTTATGGTAACCTGTTGGACGAAGGCGACATGGTCCGCCATCACCCGGAAAAATTGGCCCAAGTGTTGCTGTTATGCGCTTTGCAGCCACGCGAAAAGGTCGCAGCTGGCATTTAGAGTTCATTAAAACCGGATGCACAGGATGAGGAGGATAGAATTTGTGTTTTCAGCCCGTGCTTATCCTGTCTATCGTGTTCATCCTGTTTGAATCTTATTTGTGAATACTCACCTCGACATTCTAATAATGGCCGCCGGGCTCGGTACGCGGATGAAGTCGAACCTCGCAAAGGTGCTTCACCGGCTAGACGGCCGCGCGCTGATCAACCACGTGGTCGGGACGGCGTTTGAGCTCGATCCCGGAAAGGTTGTTGTGATCGTGGGCCATCAGGCGGACGATGCGAAAGCTGAGGTGTTGCGGGAGTTTGACGGTCGGCCAGTCGAGTTTGCGTTGCAGGAGAAACAGCTCGGGACGGGTGACGCCGTCAATTCGGCGAGGGCGATGCTGGACGGTCGTGACTCGACGACAATCGTTCTGTCGGGCGACGTTCCGATGATCAGTAAGGCCACGCTGGAAGGCCTGATCTCGTCCCATCGCGACAGCAATGCCGTTTGCACGATTCTGTCCGTAAAGCTAAAAGATCCAACC
>CAYSMU010000617.1:0-1843 GCA_964432145.1 uncultured Chloracidobacterium sp. | reverse complement strand
ATAATTCCTAGAAGAATCCCATCGCTTTCTTGTCATAAGAGATGAGCATGTTCTTCGTCTGGCGGTAATGGTCGAGCATCATCAGGTGATTTTCGCGGCCAAAGCCTGACTTTTTGTATCCGCCGAACGGAGCGTGGGCCGGGTAGTTGTGATAGTTGTTCACCCAGACGCGGCCTGCCTGGATGGCACGCGGAACGCGGTAAAGCTCGTGAGCGTCGCGGGTCCAGACACCTGCACCCAGGCCGTAGAGCGTGTCGTTGGCGATCTCGATGGCTTCGGCTTCGTCTTTGAACGTCGTTACGCAGGTGACCGGGCCGAAGATCTCTTCCTGAAAGACACGCATCTTGTTGTGGCCTTTTAAGATGGTCGGCTCGATGTAATACCCGTCCTCAAGGTCCGGGTTCTTGTACGCATTGCCGCCGCAGAGGACCTCGGCTCCCTCGTCCTTGCCGATCTGGAGGTAGTTGAGGATCTTTTCGTACTGGTCCTGGCTGGCCTGTGCGCCCATCATCGTCGACGGGTCGAGCGGGTGGCCCATCTTGATCTTCTTGGTGCGTTCGACGAACCGCGGTATGAATTTGTCGGCGATCGATTCCTGCACGAGAACGCGCGACGGGCACGTGCAAACCTCGCCCTGATTTAAGGCAAACAAAGTTGCACCTTCGAGGCATTTGTCGAAGAAATCGTCATCGGCGTCCATCACGCTTTCGAAGAAGATATTGGGCGACTTTCCGCCAAGCTCAAGCGTGACCGGAATAAGATTTTGCGACGCGTACTGCATGATCAGGCGTCCGGTCGTCGTCTCGCCGGTGAATGCCACTTTCGCAATTCGCGGCGATGTCGCGAGCGGTTTTCCCGCCTCGACTCCGAAGCCATTAACGATGTTTACCACGCCTTTCGGCAGCAGATCACCGATCAGCTCGAAAAGAACCATTATCGACGCCGGTGTCTGCTCTGCGGGTTTGATGACGACGCAGTTGCCGGCAGCCAGGGCCGGAGCGAGCTTCCACGTTGCCATCAGGATGGGGAAGTTCCACGGGATGATCTGCCCGACGACGCCGAGCGGCTCGCGGATGATGACCGAAAGCGTGTTCTGATCGAGTTCGCTGGCGGAACCTTCTTCAGCACGGATCACGCTCGCAAAATACCTGAAATGGTCGATCGCGAGCGGTATATCAGCTGCCATCGTTTCGCGGATCGGCTTGCCGTTATCCCAGGTCTCAGCACGTGCGAGAAGTTCGAGGTTTGCTTCCATTCGGTCGGCGATCTTGAGCAGAATATTGCTCCGCTCGGTCGCCGACGTTTTGCCCCACATCACGAACGCCGAATGCGCAGCGTCTAATGCTGCCTCGATATCGGCTTCATTCGACCGGGCTACTTTGGTAAATGACTTACCATCGACCGGCGAAATGCAGTCAAAATACTCGCCGCTTTTCGGTGCGGTCCATTCACCGCCAATGTAATTTTCGTATTGTTCTTTGAATTTGGGGATGTCAAAAGATTGTTTTGTCGATTCCATATTGCCTCCAAGTATTTCAGGAAAACCAACTCGAAAAAGGGGATCGTCCCCCTATGTTTACGTTACAAAGCGTATGAACTGATTGTAGCACCGTTGGCGGGGTGGCGATAGCAAATTTGGAGCTACGCGATACCCATTTTCTCGTACACGTCGAGCAAGGTTGCGGCGGCGATAGTGCGTGCCTTTTCGGCTCCGCGTTTGAGTATCGACGACAGTTCCTCGTCGCTGTAATGATGAACGCGTTCCTGAAACGGCCTAAGAAATTCGATCGTCGCTTCGGCCAACTCGCCCTTGAACAGCCCGTAGCCCTTGCCCTCGAAATGG
>CAYSMU010000616.1:0-1843 GCA_964432145.1 uncultured Chloracidobacterium sp. | reverse complement strand
GTCAATTTTTGTACTTGCAGGGAAGCTGAAAGGCTTCCTTTTTTATTGACTCTCGACCGGTTTGTAACGGTATTGGACGAGCGTATGGACGACAACGGTGGCGATTATTATGAGACCGCCGAGTACCGCCCAGTTTGACGGTCTTTCGCCGACAAATAAGAACACCCAAACTGGATTAAGCAGCGGTTCGATAAAGCCGATGATGCTGGCGTCGAGCGGCCTTGTACCGCCGGTCACGCCCCTTATGAATAAAATATAAGAGATGCCGATCTGGAAAATTCCCAGAAAGGCGACCGCGGCGTAGTCAGTGAACCCGGCGGTTGGAAAGGCCGCTAAGCCCGAGGGAAGCGTAAGCAACGCCAGCAGGAAGTTGCCGTAAATGACCGTTATGACCGAGTTCATGCCCACCGCACGCGGATGCTTAAGCAACATGATGTAAAGGCCGAGGAAGATGCCCGAACCGAGTGCGGCGATGTTACCTTGATAGTCGCCGATCGTCAGGTCGCCGACGAAGAACAACGACATGCCAGCTATGCAAAAGATGACGGTCGCGAGGTCACGCACATGAAATTTCTCGCCGATCACGAATGGAGCGAGTATCAAGATGTATACAGGTGCCGTGTACTGAAGGAAAATCGCGTTCGCGGCGGTCGTGTGCTTGGTTGCCCAGACGAAGAGAAACAGCAGCGTCGCGTAGATGATCGAACACATCACGCCGAATGCGTTAATACGCAGACCGTTACGGCGCGTGATGATGAGTACCGTTATTCCGGCAAGCAGCGATCGAAAGAACGTGACCTGATAGGCGTCGAGGTTTGTGGCGAGCTTGATAAACAAACCGCCGGTGCTCCAGAGAAGCACGGCGATCAGCACAAGTACGACCGGCGGAAGCGATCGAGTTTCGGTATCGGATAGAGATTCAGCCACGAATTAAGCGAATGTCGCGAACTGAATCAAGGATAGATCACTTTGCGGTATTTGCGTAAGTCTTGGGTTAAAAAAGCCGCCTCGTGAAGCCCGCCGCTCACTGATAAATGTCGGACGCACTTTTCGTCTTGGACCACTGAATACCTTCGATATTCTTAGTGTCCGAGCTCAAGACGCGATCGCTCAATTTATCGGTCGTTAGATTCAGCGGCAGGTTGAGATAATAAGTGATCGAACCGATCGGTTTCTCCTGGTCTGCCGGCGTTAACTCACGCACCTCTGCGTCGATCTTCAGCCTGGCAAATATCTTTTTAAGGATTTCCTGACTAGTGTCCGGATCACGTGTCCGCACGGTCAGTTCCATTGAACGGAATGACTGTGTTGACTCGTTGAATTCCAGAAGCCACAGCAGCGCCAAAGAAAAGCCGCAAAGGGCAACCCCGAGTTCCCATCGGCCAAAACCGGCCGCAAGGCCCAGGGCAAGGCTGATCAGCAACACCGTTATCTCTTTCGGGTCCCGAATGTTGGTACGGAATCGAACCAGCGATGCTGCCGCAAAGATCGCAAATGCCCGTGCCGCATTATCGCCAACGATCATCATTAGAGCAGCCGCAACCACTGCAAGCAGGATCTGAGACTGCGAAACGAAAAGGCTTCGGCGAAATAACGGTACGTTCTTTCGCGGACGAAATGCGAGAATGCCTGAAAGCAACACCGCCAGGAACAGCCTCTGTACGATCTCGAATGTGCCTACGGCAACCTCAGTAGTTCCGCCGGCCTCTGTCGCTCGGTTCGTCGGATCGAGAGGTATGGTATTCATGTTGGCAGGCCTGTTCTGAGCGGCGACCGGCCGTATTATTTCCGCATCGGATAGAAGAAATACATTCAGGCCGAGAGTCCCGGCCATGATTATTCC
>CAYSMU010000615.1:0-1843 GCA_964432145.1 uncultured Chloracidobacterium sp. | reverse complement strand
TTCGGCTGGCCGGGATAATCAGGCGAAATGTGATAGGTTATCTGGTCACTCTACTCACCGGCGGCCTGGGATTTGCCCTCGCCGGACTAAGTTCGAACGGGCGTGCCCTGCACGATCTCCTCGGTGGAACAACGGTAGTTCGCGGACATAAGAAACAGCTCTAAGTTATGGCTCATATCACGGTCAGACATCCCGGCGGATCAACGGACACATTCCCTGTATCGAGACTTCGTATGACGATCGGGCGTTCCGCACGCAGCGACGTCTGCATTCCGGACGCCTTCGCGTCCCGCCTGCACGCCGAAATTCGACAGGAAGGCGACAATTACTGGCTGGTCGACCTGGGTTCGGCCAACGGTACACGGCTGAATGGCACGCCGGTGACGACAACTCTGCCGCTTTATCCCGGTAGCGAGATACAGATCGGCGAGACCAAGATAACGTTTGAGAACGACCTCGTTTCGACCCGCAGCATCAGCTCGACGCTGATCGCGGACAATACAAACTTCCTCGACCCGTCGAATACCATCTCGCTCGCGGCCCGCCGAAATCCGACGACCGAGATACTCGATTCGTCGATGAAAAGCCGCACGGATCTTCTTGGCCTGATCAGCAAGGTCGGCGTTGCCTTATTGTCGTCGAGCGGGCTCGATGACACTCTCGATCAGGTCGCCTCGCTTGTATTCGAGGCGGTCCCGGCCGAGCGTGTGGTCATAATGCTTCGCGACGAAGGCCCGGGCGAAGAGATGCAGATCCGCGTCGCGCGCCTGCGAGGGAGCGAAGACACTCTGGACGAAGTTCGCATCAGCCGGGCGATCATGACAGAGGTGATCGAGAACGGTAAGTCGGTTCTCACCTCCGATGCTCAGCAGGACCCGCGATTCGCGAGCCAGACGATAGTTTTGCAGGGGATCCGCTCCGTGCTTGCCGTTCCGCTGTGCGTCGACGAACGCCACGTTTTCGGCATTATCTACGCCGATTCACCGACCAACCAGGCGAGCTTCACGTCGGAGCACCTGGATATACTTACAACCCTGGCCTCCGTGGCGTCGATCCGAGTCGAAAATGCCAGCCTGCTCGACGCCCGTATGGAGCGTGAGCGCATGGAACGCGAGCTCGAACTCGCGACCGAGATCCAGCAGCGATTCCAGCCGTCGGGCCCGCCATCGGTCGAGGGTTACGAATTTCAGGGCATCTCATTTTCCTGTTATGAGATAGGCGGCGACTATTACGATTTTATCGAACGACACGACGGGAAAATGCTCGTCGCTCTCGGCGACGTTTCCGGCAAGGGCACGGCCGCGGCGCTTCTGATGTCGAGCTTGCACGCCGCGATACACGGCCAGGTCGCCGCGAGAACGCCGCTTGCCCAAACTGTCACGTCGATCAACGAATACCTCACGGAGAATACACCCGCGAATCGATTTGTAACTCTTTTTATTGCCGAACTCGATGTCACGACGGGCGAAATAGCCTTTATCAATGCCGGCCACAACCCACCGCTGATCGCCCGAGCCGACGGCGAGATCGAGCAATTGGAATCGGGCGGCCTGCCGCTTGGCTTGATGGGCTTTGCGGAATACGAACCGGGAACCACAAAACTAAACCCAGGCGATGTCCTTGTCGTCTATTCCGACGGCGTTTCCGAGGCGAATAATATCAACGAGGACGAATTTGGAATGGAGCGGTTGAAAAATGTCATCCGGGCCAATGTTGGCCGGTCAGCGGCCGGCATCCGCGACAAGGTCGAGTCGGCACTTTCAGATTTTACCGGAACCGCGGCTCCCAACGACGATATAACCCTCGTCATCGTGTAAAGACTCTAGATCCTGAACCTTTTCCA
>CAYSMU010000614.1:0-1852 GCA_964432145.1 uncultured Chloracidobacterium sp. | reverse complement strand
GACCTCTGGAAACGCCGCCAAACGGCTCATCAAGCTCTCACACATTCCATGAGAGATGTAATCGTTGGCGACGTCACCCGTTTCGTTGTCGAATGGAAGAATGGCGATCGTCCGCGAGGCGACCTGCGGTGTCGCTGGTGGTATTTCGGGACCACTTCCGAACCTAAAGGAAAGAACCCCCGTCAAATACCCCAGTATTGTCAAGGTCACAAGGGCACCGGCACCCACAAACTTGAACCTGTGCCGCCATGCGAATCCGGGTCGCAGATCGCTCGTATGATTGTCTTCCATCGGAGCGGTTATCGCCTCGTGAAGCTTCATTGATGTGTAGCCGAACGCACTTTCCGCGATAAGTCGAGGACGACCGCCCTCTATCCGTCGCCGCGTCCTCTCGAGCAGTTCGATAAACCGCGGATCGTCGAGGACCGTTCTGAGTTTCGCCTCGGTGCCGAGCCATACCAGCCACGGATCGAATTCTTCAACTCCTGTCTCCAGGTAACGAAATGCGGTATCCAGCCTGCCCGCCGCAACATTTGCGTAGAAAAGAAACATCGGCTTTACATGCTCGGATCGAGAACGCTGCTCCATTTCGTTGGCGATCCGAACCGCATCGTTATGGCGGCCGGCGGCGGCGTAAGCAAAGCACAAATGATATTCCGTCAGGGCCGAACCAGGCATCAGCTCTATTGCATGTTCAATGGCCGCCACACCTTCGTCGGCACGGCCCAACTCAATGAGTGCGTAACCCCGCTGCAGGTGGCCCTGAGGGTAATTGCGGTCAAGTTCTACAACCTCGTCAGCTTTTGCAAGAGCAGCATCGAATTTTCCTGTCTGATAATTACACCACGCCACCAGGATCTTGGTCCGAAGCGAAAGCGGATCGAGCTCTTCGGCTCGATGCATGTGCACTAGTCCCTCTTCATATCTGCCTATTCCGATAAGCATCGCGGCATACCACTCGTGCGAAAGCGAATAGTGCGGATTCAGATCGAGAGCCTTACGGTGGAGCGATTCCGCTTTTTCGTATTCAAACCTGTTCGCAACGATAAGCGCCATTGAAGCGTAAGCCTCACCGAGCTGTCCATCGATCTGCAAAGCCCTGCGTACGGCAGCTTCGGAGTTCGCGTATGACGCTTCGCACGGTATAAGGCCGTAAATATTTGCCCAAATATAAAAATCGGCTATCGCGGCATGCGCCAGAGCATATTCGGGGTCAATTGCGACAGCGTTTTGGAATGCCTCGAGAGCCTTGGGAAGCGACTGTGAAGTGAATTGGTTCCAGTAAAATCGTCCGCGGAGGTAAGCTTCGTACGCGCGCGGATCGTTCGTCCCGCGTTTCGACAGTTTTTGTCTGTCTTCCCCGGTCAATTGGGGAATAAGTGCCGAAGCAACCTGCTCGGAGATGGCATCCTCGAGTTCGAGAACGTCCGTTAAATGCTCGTCAAACTGTCCCGCCCAGATCGCCGACATCTTTTCGATGCAAAGAAGTTGAAGCGATATGCGCAATCTCTCACCGAATCTCCGTATTCGCCCGTCGAGGACGTAATCGACGCCAAGCTCCAATCCGGCTCGAAAAGGATTGATCTGGTGCTCATTGTACCGGGTGATCGAGCTAGTCGGCCGAACCGTTAGCTTCTGCACGCTCGCAAGTCGTGTGATGATCGCATCCGCAAGGCCCACGGTTAGGTAGGTCTCATCGGTAGTTCCCTGCCCCGCAGGACTCATCAGGCTGAGAGGCAGTACCGCCACCAAGCAGGTGTCGGGATCGTCGGTCCTCGGTGTCGGGATATCAACTGTGGAATGCGGTTCCTCAACATCGACCGACTCTCCCCTGAGATGGGCTTGAATATCC
>CAYSMU010000613.1:0-1857 GCA_964432145.1 uncultured Chloracidobacterium sp. | reverse complement strand
TGCCGATGTGATACGGCAGCGAGAGCGCGGTGTACCGGATCTTCGCGGGAAACGCCTCCACCAAATACGCCGCGATCGGCCCATAGACCATCGTGACAAATACCACCTGCACGAAGACGAGGAGCATGAGTTGCCACGCGGCCGGTTCGGCGGCGAGCGACGCGAAATCCGAGTACGGCAATACCTCGTGCGCGGGCTGGAGCGCGCCATTGACCATTGTCTGGGGCGTGAGGCTGACCGCGCCGGTAACCGGATTTCGCTGGGAGACCGCGCTTACCACGTCCGATCCGGCGACCGACTGCATCGCGCGATAGATGGGGATATAGGACGCGGCCGCGAGCAGGCAGCCGGCCATCATGATCCATTTACGGCCGATCCGATCGGAAAGCGCGCCAAACGCGACGAAGAGCGGCATGGCCAGAAGCAGCGCACCGGCAATAATGTAGTTGGCCGAAGTGCCGTGGACTTTGAGGATCGTCTGCAAGTAAAAGAGCGCGTAGAACTGGCCGGTATACCAGACGACGCCCTGCCCGGCCGTGGCGCCGAAGAGCGAGATCAGCACATGCTTGAGATTATCCCAGTGCGTAAAGGCTTCGATCAGCGGACTTGCCGAGGTCATACCCGAGCTTTTCATCTGCTCGAAGATCGGGGATTCCTGCATTCGCATGCGTATGTAGAGCGATACGCCGACCAGGAGGATCGAGATCAAAAACGGTATTCGCCACCCGGCGAATGAACCTGCCTTACCGGCAAATTGGTCCGGGCTCATCGTATTCTGGACGATGAGTATGACAGTAAGCGACAGGAAGAATCCGAGGCTCGCCGTGATCTGGATGAACGAAGTATAAAAACCCCGTTTGCTGTCCGGCACGTGTTCCGCTACGTAAACCGCCGCCCCGCCGTATTGCCCGCCTAGCGCCAATCCCTGCAGCACGCGGATAAGCAGCAGAATGATAGGTGCCGCCACCCCGATCTGTGCATAGGTCGGAAGAATTCCGATGAGAGCCGTCGCGCCGCCCATTATCAAGAGCGTGACCAAAAGGCTGTATTTGCGTCCGACGAGATCGCCGATCCGCCCAAAGAACAACGCGCCGAACGGCCGCACGATAAAGCCCACCGCAAATGTGGCAAGATACGCAATATAGGCAAATGTCTGATTCTCAGGCGGATAAAATAGCGGCGAGATGACCGCAGCGAGGCTGCCGAAGATGTAGAAATCGTACCATTCGATCATCGTGCCGACCGCCGAAGCACCGATGACCTGCCAGATCTTCGACTTCGAAACCTGATCGTTGTAGGAAACGCCGATATCCTGAGTTGTTTGTGACACTTGGGAAATTTTCGGATAATTCTCGAAATTCGCAAAATCGAAAAGAGAGATTAGCGCGACCTCTGCGTTAGACTCTACTCATGCGGTTTGTAAAAGAAAGTGTGATCAAAGCATCGCCGGAGCGTGTATTTGCGTTCCATGAATTGCCCGACGCGATCGAGCGGCTGGTACCGCCCTGGGAAAACGTGACGATCGTGCAGAAGGCGGATATCGCCAAGGTCGGGTCGCAGGCGATACTTGAGCAAAAGATCCTCGGCATTGTACCGTCGCGGTGGGTGGCGGAACACACTGTGTACGATCCGCCGCATTTGATTGAAGATATTCAGATCTCTGGTCCGTTCGCGAGTTGGCGGCACCGCCATTTTATCGAGCCTCATTCTGAAGGAGCGATACTTCGCGACGAGATCGAGTTCGATCCGCCGATGTCGTTTATCGGCGATCTCGCTGCACCGTTATTGATCGTCCCGAAGATCGAAAAGATGTTCGAGTACCGGCATCAGGTTACAAAAGAATGGTGTGAGGCCGAC
>CAYSMU010000612.1:0-1859 GCA_964432145.1 uncultured Chloracidobacterium sp. | reverse complement strand
GGAAACGGCAACTACGACATCGGCCACGTCTTCAGCACCGGCGGCGGAGGCATCGCGCAGCTTAACTCGCCTTGCCAAGGCGGAAAAGCTCGCGGCGTCACAGGGCTTCCAAATCCGACGGGCGATCCTTTCGCGGTCGACTACGTATCGCACGAAATGGGCCACCAGTGGGGCTCGCCGCATACGTTCAACGCCGTGTCAGGTGGATGCAACGGCAACAGGTCGCCCTCGACGGCGTATGAACCGGGAAGCGGTATCACGATCATGGGCTACTCAGGCCTGTGCGCCCCCCAGAATCTGGCGAACTTCAGCATCGACACCTTCCATGTGAGGTCTCTCGAGATCATTGTCGCGTACAGCCAGACCGGCGGCGGCAACTGCGGTGTGATCACGGCCAGCGGAAATACACCGCCGACCGTTACAGGCCCGGGCAACTTCAACATTCCGAAGCAAACACCGTTCGCACTGACGGCAAACGCGACTGACCCGAACGGCGACTCGATCACGTACTCTTGGGAGGAATACGATCTGGGAGCGGCGGCCTCTGTGGCTCCAAACTCCGACGCGGACGGCAATGCTCGCCCGATCTTCAGGGTATTTTCGCCGGTTTCCTCGCCAACGCGCACCTTCCCGGCCCTTACGCATATCCTGAATTCTGACAACATCCCGCCGACAAACACCGCCGGCTTCATGACCGGAGAATTGCTGCCGGCAATCACACGAGCGATGACCTTCCAGGTAACAGCGCGTGATAACCGGGCCGGTGCCGGAGGCATTAATACGGCGACATCGATACTTACTGTGGATGGCAATAGCGGTCCGTTCAAGGTGACTACGCCTGACGTGGCAGGCATCATCTACGGGACCGGCACAAATCACGTCGTTACATGGAATGTCGCTGGAACCAACGTTGCCCCGATAAATGCAGCGAATGTCCGGATCCTGTATTCGAACGACGGCGGAAATACATTCCCGACCGTCCTCGTTGCTTCGACGGCCAATGACGGCAGTGAGACCGTAACGATGCCCGGCACGCCGACGTCAACAGGCCGCATCAAGATAGAGGCGGTCGGAAATGTATGGTTCGACATCTCTAATAACAATTTCACGGTTACAAGCGGCCCGACGCCGACGCCTTCGCCGACGCCGACACCGGGAACCCCGACACCGACACCGACACCAACGCCGCCGTGTCTTGTCTTCCAGCAGAACTTTGACGGTGTCACGGCCCCGGCCCTTCCGGCCGGCTGGACCGCAACGAATGTGTCCGGCAACCCACCCTTATGGACGACGTCCGCTGCTATGCCAAATTCGGCGCCTAACAGCCTGTTCATTGATGATCCGGACGGCATCTCAGACAAGCGACTCGATACGTCGAGCTTTGTGGTCAACTCGACCAATCCGGTCCTGAGCTTCAAGAACAAATACGACCTCGAGTTCAGCGACGGCATCTTCTGGGATGGCGGAGTTCTCGAGATCTCGGCATCGGGTATCGTGGGTGGAACATTCATCGATATAACTCATCCGCTCATAGGGGCCAGCTTCGTTGTGGGTGGCTATACGGGCCAGATCGACGGAACGGCAAGTAATCCGCTCGCAAACAGGATGGCGTGGTCGGGATACTCGAATGGTTACATCAACACGGTCATCAATCTGGGTCCGAATCTTAATGGTCGAACCGTGAGATTCCGCTTCTGGATGGGTTCGGATGTGTCTGTGGGCGATCTCGGATGGCGTATTGACGACCTGACGGTGACGGGCACATGCGCTTCCCCCACACCGACTCCGACGCCAACTCCGACGCCGACGCCGACGCCAACACCGACACCAACGCCAACTCCTACTCCGAGCCCGAGTCC
>CAYSMU010000611.1:0-1866 GCA_964432145.1 uncultured Chloracidobacterium sp. | reverse complement strand
TACCGCGGACACAAATACGAGTAGTATTGACGCAAAAAGGAAGGGGCGGAATTGTTTAGAGAACATAGGTGGAATCTACATCAGAACCTCTCGACGTTCAAAGTAAGAGCTTGGATTATCCTCTGCGATATCTGATAATTTCTCCGATGGCGGAGATAAACGAATTCCTGGATCGTGCACGTAACGAAGTCGACGCTTTTCTTGATCGGCTGATCCCGCAAGACAATATCGAACCCGCAGCCTTGCATAAGGCGATCCGTTGGAGTGTCTTCGCAGGCGGAAAGCGGATCCGCCCGGCATTGGTGTTTGCAGCGGGGCAGACTTTTCGAGCCGACTGGGCACACCTTGGACGAACTGCGGCTGCGATAGAGATGATCCATACCTACTCGTTGATCCACGACGATCTGCCGGCGATGGATGACGACGATCTGCGGCGGGGGCGACCGACATGCCACGTTCAGTTCGGTGAAGCAACGGCGATTCTGGCGGGCGATGTGCTTCAGACGATGGCTTTCAAAGCGATCGCTGACGATGAGTTGCTCGCCGCTGAGTTAAGGATGCGACTGATCTCCATGATCGCGGCCGCTGCCGGTACTCCCACAGGCATGGTCGCGGGTCAGCAACTCGATCTTGAGGGTGAAGGCCGGACCGTCAAGCCCGCGGAAATGGAGAGAATTCACGCTCAGAAAACCGGGGCATTGATCACCGCAGCCGCGAGTTCCGGTGCAATGATCGGCGGAGCCGCCGAATCGGACCTTGAATCGATCAAAGCGTTTGCCGGGCGGCTTGGGCTGGTCTTTCAGATCACTGACGACATCCTGGATATTACCCAGGAGACGGCGACGCTTGGAAAGACCGCGGGAAAGGACGCGGCAGCCAACAAAGCGACGTACCCTGGACAATTCGGGATGGGGAGGGCCAAGGAACGTGCCGCAGCGGCGTTGGCTGAGGCGCATGCCGAGTTGGAGAGCCTCGCGCTCGACACCCAGCTACTTCATCAGTTGACCGACCTGATCGGATCGCGAATCCGATAGATCCATGTTTGCCACCTGCCGTTGAAGGAAGTTGATCTCCATTCGACATTTTCTTTCGTCTGACGCCGATGAGCGAAACCAAGTCAAATTTCAACTCAGAGCTGGCCAGGATCTTAGCCATAACCGTGTCAATTGCGTTTTTGTATGCGATCGTCCTGGCAAAGCTAGGGCGAGATTGGTGGACGGACGAGAATTATTCACATGGCCTTTTAGTGCCATTCGTGATCGGGTTCATCATTTGGCAATCATTGGACACGATTAGGCGGAATATCAAGCCCTTTATGTGGCTTGGCGGAGCCTCCGTGATAATGGCAATGCTGCTGCTGGTCGCGGGAACGCTGGGAGCCGAGCTTTTCACGCAGCGAATGTCACTCGTGCTAATGCTCGCCGGTGTCGTTATTTACTTCTTCGGGTTGCGGGTACTGATGCTTCTCGCCGTGCCGTTTGCCTTACTCATTCTTGCGATACCGATCCCCCAGATCATATTTAATCGGATCGCTTTTCCGCTGCAGATCTGGGCCTCGCAAATGGCAGTATGGGGCATAAGGCTTTTCGAAGTTCCAACGCTGAGGAAAGGAAATGTTATCGACATCCTGCCGGAGGGCTCGACACAGACTATCTCGCTTGAGGTCGTCGAAGCGTGCAGCGGTATTCGCTCGATGATGACGCTTGTAACGTTAGCGTTGATCCTGGCCTATTTTACCCGACGGGACGAAGGACGTGGTTTTGGGATGCTTTCGTCCGCCGATCTCTGGCGGGCAGCGACGTTAATGGTTGCGGCCATCCCGATCGCTGTCCTAACAAATGCCGCACGTGTGACCGCGACCGGCGT
>CAYSMU010000610.1:305-1874 GCA_964432145.1 uncultured Chloracidobacterium sp. | reverse complement strand
GAAGCTTCGCGATGCCAAAATCCAGCAGCCGCGGAGTTCCGTCATTCGTAATGAAGATGTTCGAGGGCTTCAGGTCACGATGAATTACAAGTTTCTGATGTGCATATTCGACCGCCTCACATACCCGGCAAAACAATCGAAGCCGTTCGGCAACCGAGAGCCGCTGGCGGTCGCAGTACCGGTACAGGGGCAGGCCGTCAATGTAATCCATTACGAAATAAGGCCGCCCGTCATCAGTAGTACCGCCGTCTATGAGACGGGTAATGAATGGATGATCGAGCGCCGCCAGTATTTGGCGTTCGTTTCGAAACCGCCGGAGGACAAAATCAGTGTCGACGCCCCGCTTGACCACCTTGAGAGCAACTCTTAATCGGAATTCACCATCGGCCCGAACCGCCTCATATACGGCGCCCATGCCGCCGCGGCCGATCTCACGCTCGATGCGATAGCTGCCGAGCACTCTGCCGACCATCGGATCTTCATCGGTTTCGTCAAGGAGGGCGGAAAGCACACCGCTCTTGGCGCTGTCATAGAGCGGCTGTTCAATAAAGCTGCTTGCGTCTTCGTACTGGGAGAGAAGTTTTTCAACCTCGCTCTTAAGCTCTCGGTCGTTACCGGATCGTCCGGCTACAAAGCTGTCGCGCTCGGCTTCGCCGAGTTCGAGGGCCTCGTGAAAGATCTCTTCGATCTGTTGCCAGCGTTCAGGAGTCATTAACGATCAAACTTCGCCGCGGTCAATTATGCTAAAGATTGAATTCTATAACTTTTGTCCTGACAAGACCACATTTCTGTAAGGGGGTTACGGGCTTGACTGGACCGCGGATTGGGTATAAACAGTAATCATCCGAAAAAACACGCTTTTGCCTGAGGAGGACGTAAATGGGACGAAAGATCTTGGCCGTAATAGTCGCACTGATCGCCGCGACGGCGATAATCATGATCGTCGAAATGCTTAACTCGTACGTGTTGCCGCCACCGAATGCCGACATTATGAAAGATCCCGCTAAGCTGAAGGAATACATGGCAAACGGCCCGACGCTGGCATATATTGTTGTTATTGTAGGCTACTTCCTCGGTTCGCTGGCCGGCGGGTTTATTGTCAGGAATATGAGTCGCCGCGAGAGCCCTGGAATGGGCATCGCAATATTAGTTGGTGGTGTGCTGACCGTGCTTGGAATTGTGAACATGGTCATGCTTCCGGGCCAACCGCTCTGGTTTATGATACTGGCGTTAATTACTTTCGTCCCGTCAGCTTTGCTGGGCGCCAAATTCGCCGGAAGATAGATATTTCAAAGCCGGCGCATCGGCAACGGCGAGGCATTCAAGTCGAGTCTTTCGCGCTTGCTAACGCGGGGGACTTCTGCGCCAGCGTACTAAGGCTTTTTACCTTCGTTCCATGCAGGAACAAATTTCGAATTTACCAGCCACGTTACCGGCTTGACCATCGAATTGATCGAACGGGTCATGTGAACGAAATCGATCGTCTTGACCTCATCACTCGACTGGTGATAATCCTTGTGCAGGCCAAAGCTCGATACCGTGTGTGCAATTATTCCGGCTCTTGCGAGC
>CAYSMU010000610.1:0-295 GCA_964432145.1 uncultured Chloracidobacterium sp. | reverse complement strand
GTTGTCGGACCGCTGGAAAAAGTTCTGTTCGGGATGCGGGTCCTGAACCAGCCTTGCACCACGCTTTGCGAGTTCCGGACCAAGATTCGAACGCTCGTAGCCGGTGAGCCAAAGTTCCTCGGGCTTCACTTTCTCGTCTGGGCGGCCGATCATTTCGAATTCGAGGTTAGCAACGAGCTTTTCTTTCGGAAACGGCATGTTCTCGACGAAGTATCTGGCTCCAGCTCCGCCGGACTCCTCACTTCCGAAACATACGAAGTAAACGGTCCGCTTAGGCCTTTTTCCTCCGCCGAGT
>CAYSMU010000609.1:0-1874 GCA_964432145.1 uncultured Chloracidobacterium sp. | reverse complement strand
CTCGCCGACGGGACCACTTTGATCGCCAAGAGGAGCAAGGCGTCGAAGCACTCGCATTGGAACGACGTCGTAGCGATAATTGTCGCGGCGTTGGCGGTGCTGGTCTTGTTGTCGCTGCTTACGAGTTCGTCGACCGACCGTTCGTGGTTTGCTACGGGCAACGGTTCGCCGATGCGAAACTGGATCGGGCCTGTTGGTGCGAATATCGCGGGCCTTCTCTTCAATTTCTTCGGCTGGGCGTCGTATCTGCTGCCGGTGTTGATCGCCTTGGTCGCCTGGCGGGTCTTTCAGGCCGACACGATGCTTCCGAGGCCGCTCAGGGTACTCGGATTTATCTTCTTTGTGGTCTCGCTCGCAGGTTTGATGTCGCTGTTTGTCGGAGCGTCGGCCGGAGCGATCGTCGGCGAAGCCGCGGCACAGGGAACGGCCTATTTCATAGGGCCGATCGGTGCGGGCATCTTACTCGTCGCGATCTTCGCGTGCTCGCTAGTGTTGGTGACGAACGTAACGCTTGCGGGTTTCCTTAGCCATTTCGATGTCGCCTGGGAAAACCTCCGCATCCGCATTGACGAGTGGCGTGACAAACGTCGTGCCGAGCGTTCGCCGTCTATCGACGCCGCTAAGAAGCGTGCCGAGAAACGCCGCGAAAAACGCGATAGCCTGTCAGAGGAACTTCCGCCGACGATCTCGATCGGCGATGTCGAGGCCATGGCCGCCGCAGCCGCGGTTGGCCGCTCGATGCCGTTGTTTGAAGAGGAACCGTCAATACCTACGATCGAGGCCAATGACAACCCGTATGAGACCGTAAAAGTCGAGGAACCGCCCGAGTTCGAAGAGATCTTTGCCAAGGAGGGCAAGAAAGGCCGAAAACCGAAGATCGAGGAGCCGAAAGCCGAGATCGACGAATCCGACGCTGCCCCACTTTCCTCGACGCAGAATTTTGACGCCTATCGACTGCCGACGTCTGATTTTTTGACGCCGCCCGCTCCGCGAATCCAGCAGGACGATAACGAACTGCTTGCGATAGCCGATGACCTCGCAAGAAAGACCGCCGAGTTCAACGTGGGCGGCAAGGTCGTCAACATCTCAAAAGGCCCTGTCGTCACCACGTATGAATTCAAACCGGACGCGGGCGTAAAATATTCTCGCGTGACCGGCCTCGTCGACGATCTTTGTCTTGCTCTCAAAGCCGAGTCCATTCGCATCGACCGCATTCCGGGCAAAGCCTATGTCGGTATCGAGGTGCCAAACCGCAAACGCGAGACGATCTTCCTGCGAGAAGTGATCGAGTCGCAGAAATTCAAGGATGAAAAGGGTCTGCTAACGCTCGCCCTGGGCAAGACCATCGACGGTGTAAACTACGTGGCAAATCTGGCAAAGATGCCGCACCTGTTGATCGCGGGAGCGACCGGGGCAGGTAAATCGGTCGGCGTGAACACCTTGGTGATGTCTATATTGTTCAAGGCAAAACCGGATGAAGTGAAGTTCATCATGGTCGACCCGAAGCGTCTTGAGCTTGGGCTCTATGCGGACATTCCACATCTTGCGACCCCGATCATCACGGACCCCAAGCGTGCCGCGATCTCGCTCAAATGGGCGGTGACCGAGATGGAACGCCGTTATAAGGACCTCGCGGGCTACGGGGTCAGAAACATCGACGGTTACAACGAGAAGATCAAGGCCTACATCGACGAAGGCAGGCTGGATGACACGGGCGAACCATATCGAAAGCTTCCGTACGTTGTGATCATCATCGACGAGCTCGCGGACCTGATGATGGTCGCGGGCAAGGACGTCGAGGAATCGATCACGCGGCTGGCTCAGATGGCACGTGCGGTCGGTATTCACCTCGTGCTCGCTACGCAGCGGCCGTC
>CAYSMU010000608.1:0-1875 GCA_964432145.1 uncultured Chloracidobacterium sp. | reverse complement strand
TTCGGACATATGATGATCGTCGGCCGCCCGGCGTTTGGCGCTATCGTATCTGCGGCTTGCTGTCGATGGGTTGATGCCGATGAGGTCCGACATCTGTGCCAGAGACGCTCCCAGGCGACGGCCGCTCAGGATCAGCACCTCTTTTGCTTCGACGAGTCCCGAACTCTTACCGCGGCTGCAAAGGTCCTCTTTCGGGATATCGAACGTCTTTGACACGATCTCGAGCAATATTAGGGGATCGCAGCCTTGTGAGGCCTTTAGTTCGTTTCGTCGGCGGGCGGCGGCATATACGTCGTGTTCGCCGATCCGGTGGATCATCGAATCTACAAACTCCTCGCTGCCAAGCATACCGCACTCGGTCGCGTAGAACTTATCCTGGTGCCCAAGCTGCATCCCGGCCTCGACATGCTGCCGGAATCTTTCTATTGCAAGCTTCCTGCGCGCCCCAAAACGTCTAAGCACCGGATCGACATCGACAATTCCCGCCGGCTCCAATCCCATATAGGCACGATGGCTGCTGTATGGATATTCCTCGACCCTTTCGACCATCTTTGCCCGGACCGGATTCAGGTGAATGTAACGCACCAACTCCGCCAGATAAGGATCGCTCTGGCACAAAATGGCCTTGTAACGGCCCTGCAGCACGTGCCCCGACCGCCGGTATTTCCGATTGTAATATTGCGTGTAGCCCGTCAGCACGCGATGCATGATCCGCCCGATGTCGTCCGTCATCCGTTCGATCAACAGATGGATGTGGTTCGTCATCAGGCAGTATGCGTAAAGAAAGAAGGGTAGCTTTTCCTTCTGCGCGGCGAGCAGTGCGAGGAACTTCTGATAGTCGCCCTCGTCGTGAAAGATATCCCTTCGCTCGACCCCTCGCGTGATCAAATGATAAAGCCCGCCCTCAACCTCAACCCGCACTCTTCTTGCCATGCCGCCGATACTACCACACCGCAAGGTAATATTGCAATATTGCAGGTCTGACCCCGATCTTATGGGACTAAACTTTGCACCGATTGGCCCTAAATTTCTTTGCCGGATAGTACCGCAAACTTAGCCAGGTATTATCCCTCTCATTTACCCCATATGCGACACCATGAATATCATCGAAATAGAGCCCTTCACCCAACGAAGAAAAGCTCTTTTCGAACCTAAACCGGCGAAGCTCCACGTTCTTCCTGAGGTCAGATAGCTTTTTGCGTTTTACAAAGAAAGCCTGTGATTCGATCACAATCCCTTTCGGAAAAAGCCAACCTTCCGTACAACGACCGTCGGAAATGACGAACTTGAGTGTTATCACTTCCGGACGATAGAACCATATCGAATTTTCCTCGACCTCACCTCTCCCAATCAGCCTGAGGATATCAGTTTCCGTTGAAGTTGCGGGTCTAATTCGCTCCATCTTACTGAGAAGGTTGTCCTGGCCCAGAATCGCGACAATCGAGTATAAGTAGATTCCAAAAAAGTACAAGATTCGAAACTTTTCCATTTTCCGGCCACCTCTATTGACAGTGTTTGTTTACCAAACTGTGCGATACCATACCCACGCTGACTCTGCCTTTTCCATATGCCTTTTCCATCCGTTCCCTCTCGGCATTATAGGTAGCAAGGCCAACATGTTTCTTCATCGCCTCATCCATCTCGGCGTCCCCGTAGCGACCACTATGTTTTGAATGATGTATTAGCTCCGCCAGTGTGACTGAAGCATATTTGATATCAGTTGTAAATGGTCTGTAGGCAATCGCTCTTTTCCCATTCTCCTCATAGGCGAGACCCACCGCGCTTGAGGACGCTCCTTTGAAAGGGCCCTTGCCCGTCGAATCGACTTTTTTCGAATTGACAAAATATGTTGTGATCGGTGTGCCTGTCGACGCC
>CAYSMU010000607.1:0-1876 GCA_964432145.1 uncultured Chloracidobacterium sp. | reverse complement strand
CGGACCGCGGCCGTAACGGGCTTGGCGTTGACCAGATCGCGGGGCATCGTGGTGAACATGTCCTGCTGAATGGACATCTTCTCCTTGATCGCCCGCTCCATACGTTCGAGGCCGATGCGGAACTGATTCTCAAGGAGTTCGCCGACCGCACGCACGCGGCGGTTGCCGAGGTGGTCGATATCATCCTGGAAATAGTTCTCGCTGTCCTTCTTCATTCTCAGAAGGTAGTTGACGACCTCAATGAAATCGATCGGTGCGAGCAGCGGGTCGGTAAGCCGGTCCTTATCGGGGCGGCCCATCTTAATGTTGAATTTCAGACGGCCGACGCGAGACAGGTCGAAACGACGCGTGTCGAAGAACATGCCCTCGAGCAACCGATATGCGGTCGGCACTGTCGGCGGGTCGCCGGGACGCATCTTGCGATAGATCTCCAGCAGAGCGTCAACCGGTTTTGAGATCGGGTCCTTGCGGATCGTGGCCGAAATGATGTCGCCGATGACATCACGCTGCGGGAAGAAGATGGAGAATTCGGCAACACCCTCCTCGATGATCTGCTGAAGCTTGCCGGCGACGATCTCGGTATTCGACTCGACGATCACCTCTCCGGTCTCGGTATTCACGACGTCATCGAGAGCGTATGCACCCTCGAGATCTGCCGAGGCGACCTCGATCTTATCTTTGCCTAAGCGGCGAAGATCGGCTATCGCGGATTTCGTTACCTTCTTGCCCTTGCGGACAACATCTTCCTTGCCGTCCTTGATATCGACCTCGGAACGCATCCCTACGAGATGAGTCTCGCCTTCGGCCTTGACCTTGACAGCAAGCTTGCCCTTCTCCACGGTGACTACGTCCGTCACATAAAAGAGCTTAAGAATATTCGCGTTCGGATACTCGGCGTTCTTGACCACCTCTTCGAGGATGCTGTCAGAGACGGTCTTCATATCGATCTGCGGATTGAGCCACAGGCCCAATGCTCTCAGGAAGACTGTCGCGATGATCTTGCGCTTTCCGAGGCGGGCATGAAGAATGCCCTTCTGGTCGTACTCGAATTCGACCCACGAACCGCGGTACGGGATGATCTTGGCGAGGTATTCGTCACGATCGCCCTTGAAAAATACGCCGGGCGAACGGTGAAGCTGCGACACGATCACTCGCTCCGTTCCGTTGATGATGAACGTTCCGTTGTCGGTCATCAGCGGGATCTCGCCAAAGAAAACGTCCTCTTCCTTTATGTCGCGGATCGTCGAGACATTTGTCTCGGGATCCTTGTCGTAAACCGTCAGACGGATCTTGACCTTGAGCGGGACGCTGTACGACATGCCTCGCTCCTGGCACTCCTGCTGATCGTGCTTGTGCTTGAGGCCGACCGGCTCGCCGCAGTTGTTGCAGAGATTGGGACGGACGGCATTAAACGTGCCGCAATTATTACAGAGCACTTCGGCCGGATTGAACGGATCGACCTTGATCTTGGCCGAGCAGTTCTTACAGTTCGCTCGCAAATGCTCGAGGCCCTCGAGGTTGCCGCACTTACACTGCCAGTTGCCGATCTGGTATTCGACGTATTCGAGGGTCGCCGTCTCGCGGAAATCCGAAACCGGGAAGATCGAACCGAACACCGACTGCAGACCGATGTTGTCACGCTCTTCAGGGATGAGGTCCATCTGAAGGAAGCGGTTGTAGGATTCGCGTTGGACCTCGATCAGATTGGGTATCTGAGCAGTCGTATAGATCTTTGAGAAATCTTTTCGCTCCGGCGATTGGCTCGTCCGGCGTCCCAGGCCATGTGAATTATTCTGAAGCGGATTGTTGATCATATGTGTAAAAAGCCTGAAGAAAATACCTGTTGATTTATCCGTCGTTTGTTGCTAGGATTCCG
>CAYSMU010000606.1:0-1891 GCA_964432145.1 uncultured Chloracidobacterium sp. | reverse complement strand
TCTTCGTCAGTGTGCCGAATATCGCGGGGCTCAGCTCGCGGGCGAAAAACTTTCAGAGCCGGTTCGGACTCAAATCAAAGCCGTGGCGACACTATGCCGCCCTGCATCACCTCTTTTTCTTTTCGCCGGCCACGCTTAAGGCCGCTGCCGAGCACGCGGGCCTGCGAGTGATCGAGACGAACACGCCAGTTCTCCACAAAAGTACGAGAAGTGCGGTTTCCGAAAAGCTCTACAGGCTGATCTTTGAGCCGACCGGCTGGGCAGGAATTGTTGATGTCTATTGCAAGCGGGCGTGAGGCTCGCCGACCGCTCCCTCTACACCGCGCCCCGCGAAGGTCAAATACGAATACATCGCCAGTCCCGTGCCGACGCCGGTCGCTATCTTGACGAGCGGCGGTACGTCCGACGGCGAGAGAAATCCCTCGATAATGCCGGCGAATACGAGGAATACCGCGCAGCCGATGACGATCTTTGCGGCCTCGACACCTTTCTTCTTCAGGGCCTGGCCGCGGGTGAGGTCGCCGGGAGCGATGATCGAGTAACCGATCATCATGCCCGCGCCCGCGCAAAAGAAGATGCAGGACAGTTCAACAACGCCGTGGCCGACGACGAACGTCGCGAGTGCATCGCCGAATGGCGGATTCAATTTGTAGCAAGCCCCAAAGACGCTGCCGATCCGCGCACCTTCGAATGCGAGATCGTAAAAGGAGCCGATGCCGAGGAACACGCCCATCGCAAAGACACGGAACGTGACTAGGATGTTGTTTGACAATATCTCGGTCGCCCCGATCTGGTTCGCCTCGTTGAGCCGCAGCCACCAATGGTTGTTTGACGTGATCCGCTCGGTAACACCCGACAGCATCACGAAGTGCGTAAAATCCGTGTCGATCCAGGTCGCAATAAATCCAAAGACGGCGAACCCAAGATAAATGCCGAATGCCACCGCCATATAACGCCAGTTCTTTCGCCAGGTCCGCGGCAGGTCTTCGGCAAAGAACTTCGCGATCAGCCCCGCCCCGTCGCTCTCAGCCCGATAGATCCGCCCGTGTGCTCGGATCACCAGACTGTTTAGATAATTGATCAGCTTCGGGTCCCGCGTCTCAGCCCTGGCAATAGCGAGGTCCGCCGCCGCCCGCCGGTACAATTCCCCAAACTCGCGCACCTCAAGCCGCGACAACCCCCGCAGCCCGCCCACGGACTGCATATCAAGCAGATCCTCCAGCCGCTGCCAGTTGTCCTTACGCTCGTCGAGAAAGCGGTTCATTCATTCTGGAGTTTAGATTTTGGAGATTGTATTGGCAATCTCTAGAATCGACAGGTAAAGATGTCAGAAGAGGTCCGCAAGTATCATGAGGAAGACGAGATCGGGAAGACCCGCGATCTGAGGATCGCCCGCCGTCTGCTGCGGTACCTCAAGCCCTATTGGGTCCTCGCCGCCATAGCTCTCGTTCTCACGCTGCTCACCAACGTGCTCATTGCGACCCAGCCGTACTTTACAAAGATGGCTGTGGACGATTACATCACGCCCAAACGCGTTGATGGGATCTGGCTGTTTGCCCTCGCGTTCTTCGGTGTTTTTCTTCTGCGCTTCATCTTCTCTTACGCACAGGAAGTGCTGCTCAACAACGTCGGCCAGCGGGTGATGTTTGATCTGCGGACAGAGCTTTTTACAAAGCTCCAACGGCAGGAGGTCGGCTATTTTGACCGTTATCCGGTCGGGCGGACAATGACGCGGCTGACCTCGGACGTCGATTCGTTGAATGAGCTTTTTACGTCCGGCGTGATCGACGTGCTCGGCGATCTCGTGGTGATCATCGCCATCATCGGGATCATGTTCTGGCTCGATTGGAAGCTCGCGTTGGTCTCGCTCGTGACCGTCCCCCTGTTGTTT
>CAYSMU010000605.1:0-1892 GCA_964432145.1 uncultured Chloracidobacterium sp. | reverse complement strand
ATTAAGACGGTATCAGATTCACGTCAAAAAGGTCAGTTTGCGAGCAAAACCATTCTTTGTCCGCTTTTGTACCGTCAAAGAAAACGTCGAGTTTGTAGTCGGCTACGCAGTCCCATATCTCATCGAGCGATTGGCCGTTCTTGCGGACAAATTCCGGATGCAGGCCGAGCCTGGCGACGGGACGTTGGGTTGCAAAAGTCTCTTTCGCACCGATCATAACGTCAAGCTCGGCCCCCTCGACATCGATCTTGATGCAAGCGACATTAAGGCCGCGTTCGCGCACAAATTCGTCCACGCTGATCAGCGTGATCGGGATCTCGCTTTTACTCAACTCGCTGCGAACCAGTGAATTGGCATTTGAGACCTCTTCGCCCGTGTCGAAAAACACGGTCTCGCCTCCTTTTGACGAGACAGCCTCTCCGCGGACCTCGACGATGTCCGCACATCCGTTGAGATCGACTACTTCCTGCAATACCCCGCGCGTAAAGGGCGTCGGTTCAAAAGTAAAGACCTTACCGGTCGGGCCGACGAACTTCGCGGTGGTCACGGCAAAAAGTCCGATGTGCCCGCCAATATCTAGGACAGTCTGGCCCGGTTTGATATGCTCGCGAAAGAAGTCAAAGGTCTCCGGTTCGTATTCCGCTTCGTAATAGCGGCTCCACTTTGCGGGAAATCTGATTGTCTCGCCGCCTATCTGCCGGGGCACACCCCGGCCGAGGGTTACGGCGTCGAGGGCCCTGTACGCGATGTCCTTTACGGCACTCATTTACGCGGGCCTCCGCAAACCAGAAATAAATAAACTTAAAGCTATGATCGAGTCTCTCTTCATAAGACCAACGATACAGCTTACAGCGATGCACGCCGCAAGTGCCAGTGCGGGACTCTCGTAAACCAGGATCATCGCTACGCCGGCAAGGCTCGGAACGATAGCCAGAAATGTCCACGAGACCGGCATTGCCGCGGTCTTTTTCAAAAGAGCGGCAAAAACGAACACCGCGGCAGCATATGCGAGAAGCGTTGCGATCGCACAGCCGATCATCCCGTACCGGGGAATAAGAGCGAAGTTAGCGGCGATGTTCACGGCAGCGGAAAATATTCCGGCGATCATTGGGATGTAGGTCGACGACATTGAATTGGCCAATGCCGAATAACCGATGGCGACCGGTATCCACACGACCGACGCGGCAAGCAGCAGCCATGTCGGTACCGACGCAGACGCAGCATCGGCCCCAAACACGGCCGGGAGCAGCCAATATGCCCCAAAAGCCAACAAAGCACAACCGAGACCCCATCCGAGTACGATCGCCGGAAGGATGTTTCGAAAATATGCGAACGATCGTTCGCCGCCTGTTTCGGTCTGTAGGGTCACAAATAATGGACGCAGAAGCGTGTTAGCCAGGGTCGGCAGCTGCATTGCGATGCCGTTGATCTGCGTTGCGAGCGAATATGCTCCGAGATCGCGGGTCGAAAGCATTTTTGATACGAATGCCGCATCAACATAACTGCCTGAAAGAAAACCAACGAGCGTGAACGGCAGCAGCGGCAGCGAATAGACGAGGATCTTTTTTGCGGAGCCTCTGTCCAGTGGCGAGGCCGAAAAGATCACGCCCCGCAGCCGGAACAAACCGGCGATCGCCATAACCGCGGGTGCCGTTATGTAGCAGATCACCGCGTTCGAAAAAGCAAGTGAATGCCCGCCAACCAATCCCGCGATGCCAATGAATATTACCAGTCGCTCGAGCATCTGAAGGAAACCCTGAGCCCGCAGCATCTTGGCGGCCTGAAGGCCGACCTGAACGTGCATCCAGAGCGCGGTTACCGCAAAATGAGCAAGTACAAGCCAAAATGCCGTTGGGGGCAACTTCAGCCAATCAGCTAACGGCGGAAACCAA
>CAYSMU010000604.1:0-1907 GCA_964432145.1 uncultured Chloracidobacterium sp. | reverse complement strand
GTTGTTCTGGCTTGGGTCGCATATGCGATCACCCTCGTTCCGATGCTCATCTTTCACCTGCAGAATCCTGACGCACTCACGGGTAGGTTAAGCTTTAGCGTCGGTTACATTTCGGCGGAAAAGTCATACGGACAGATATTCGTCGAATTCATCGGCCACTATCTGGCGAATATCAGCCCAAACCGGCTTCTATTCATCGGCGACCTTAACGAGCGTCATCACATCCCGGAAACTGCCCCGATCCTGATCGTTACTCTCGTCCTGGCTTTTATCGGCGTGGCAGCGATCCTCCTGAAATACCGTTCCGACCTGTGGATGCGGTTCGTCATTTACGGGCTGATCGTCTCGGTCGTCCCGGCCTCGTTTACCAAGGACGATTTTCACATGCTCCGACTTGCGGCGTTTCCCGTCTTTCTTTTGGCGCTCACGCTTCCGGCACTAGGCTGGATATTCAATAGAGAACGATCCGCGAATGGCGGTATTGGCCCGATGCGGCTCGCCGTGCTCGGGATCGTCATCGCAGGAACTGCCTTTCAGGCTGTGTCATTTCAATGGAAATACCATCAGGTGGGCGCCGACCGGCTTGGTTATTTTGACGCCAAGTTTCCCGGTGTGTTTGCAGCGGCGCTCGAACGCCCTGAACGCCCGATATATCTCGTCGACCAAAACTACTATCACGCGTATTGGCAGGCGATCTCACAAGGCATCGATCTTGCAAATTTTGTCCGGCTCCCGCCAATGAAACGGCCGCCGGTGGATGCACTTGTGCTGAGCGGTGAGGAAAGATGTTCCGATTGCGAAATGCTCGTTAAGGACATTCCTTACGTGCTCTACAAAACACGTGCCGGCCCGCCGGCAAACACATTCGGTGCACCGCTCGCGGGCACGATACTTCGGCCCCGCGGGATCTCGGCACTTAATGACGGCGGATACGTCGTTGCCGATACCGGGAATGCGCGGATCCTCAAATTTGACCGCTCCGGCGTTTTCCTCTCGGCGTTCGGGACGCAAGGTGAAAGAGAGGGCGAACTCAAGGAGCCGCACGGCGTCACCGTTGATGCCTCCGGCAGTATCTACGTAACCGATTCGGGCAATCATAAACTGCTGCGGTTTCGCGCAGATGGTTCTTTTGACAGAGAATGGCGTGGGCCCGATGGCGGGTTTTATGGGCCCCGAGATCTGGCGGTCGGATCGGCTGGTCAAGTATACATTGTCGATCAGGGGCGAAATCGGATCGTGAGATATCAGCCAAAGGATGACAGTTTTGACCGGTTTGGAGTGTCGGGGCAGGGCGGCGGCCAATTGAACGACCCTACCGGGATCGCGGTCTCGGGTGAATCTGTTTATGTGGCGGACACAGGAAATCGGCGGATCCAGATATTCGACTCCGGGGGCCAATTTATCAAGGCCATAATGGTCCCGCAGTGGAAGGCAGGCGAGGTAAGCTATCCGGACCTGATCGTGGATGACGTTACCAAACGCATCATCGTTACGGATCCGGGGCGGTCGGAATTGCTTGCTTTTTCTATTGAAGGCGACTTTATCGAATCCGTGCGGCCCGATCCGCGATATTCGCTGCGAAATCCTTCGGGGCTCGCGATCTTGAGCGCGGCGAATGCGCGGCGGCTGCTCGTCCTGAATACTGGCAGCGGCCCGCTCGATCAGGACAATTTCCTGGCGATCTTCGATCTTGCTCTGCTGCGGTCAGCAGGAAACTAACCGGCCTGTTTGATCTCGGCGAGATATCGCTCGCACCTGTCTATCCTTGGCTGCGTACACACAAAGTACTGATAGAAAGAGATCGCCCTGGCCACTCCAAAGACGCTGCACGACTTTCGCTCAAAGAAATAGCCGATCACATCCTCGATCTCACGAGCGGTGTTCACGTGTTCGTGGCGCATAAGCAC
>CAYSMU010000603.1:0-1908 GCA_964432145.1 uncultured Chloracidobacterium sp. | reverse complement strand
ATTTTGCGAAAAGCTCGGAGGTCGAAAGGTTGAAAACCTCGATATTCTTGACCTTTGCCTCGAGCGTAGCGTCACTGATCCCAGACGGATCAAGCTGCTGATCAATGTACTTCTGCAGCCCGAGCGCTTTTACCCTCGCGACATCGCCGGGCCTTGCCCCGAAACCAAGTCGATTTAGCACGTGAATTATCTTCTGGTCCTCAGTCAGCTTGGCGTACTTGCCCGTCTCAGCCGACACAACAAACCCCGGAGCCAGCAACGCACAGATCAACAAAACGACCACAGAACTTGATAAGACCCAACGCAGTGTATTCATCTCTAACCTCGATCTATATATCAAAATAATAAGAGTATATCCTCAGGTTAGACGTCTGGCGGACCGCCTTTGGCGAACAAATCGGCACTCGCGCGGCGCGTATTGAGGCAACAACGAACCAATGAGCTTCATCAAATACCTCGATATTTGCCCAGCTTTAGGTTAAACTTCGTCAAAAGGAAACGCCGATGCCTATTACCAGAATGCGACACCTCATGCCCGTTTTGATGCTCGTAGCTGCCGCCATGGCGGCCTTTGGGCAGGACAGTGCATTCAGCGATCCCCTTGTGGATTATTCGTTTCAGCTTCCGGATGCTAAATGGAAAATGACCGTCAAGCCGTCGGCCACTGACCTGAGCGTCGAATACGTTTTCGGTGACCGACGCAACGGCCACCTCGAGGTTCGCAAGCAAACCACTACGAAGAACGCCCTGCTCACCGACCTCGTTCGCGACGAAGAGCAAAAACTGATGTTCCGTCTCGGGTTTGCTGCCGGAAGGGAGGAGAACTTTACCGGCAAGCTTAAGGGCACGATCTACAATTTTGAGTATGTTGCGTCGGGCAGGACCATGGCCGGCAGATTCTACTTCCTCAGATCAGGCGACTCGACTGTTTATGTTCTGCGATTTACGGGCCTTAAAGACTCGCTCAAATCGCTGCGCGGGCAGACAGATTCGATCGCGCGGACCTTCGACGTTAAATAGCCCTTCTTATTTCTTTAGCCAGCCAAAAAGTGCATCGACCGTGATGTCGCGATTGGTCTCGTAGATAGCCTTGGTGAGCGGTATATTCATCGGACACACCTGAATGCAGTTCTGTGCGTTGCCGCAGTTTGTGATGCCATCGTCGCCGAGAAGGCCGTTCAGGCGCTCTTCCTTAGTGATCTGCCCGGTTGGATGCATATTAAACAGCCGTGCCTGCGCGATTGCCTGCGGGCCGATGTAATTGTCATCGCCGTACTGCGGACACGCCTCGAGACAGCAGCCGCAGGTCATGCATCGCGAATAAGCGTAACGCTCCTGGGCAGTTTCGTTGGGAATATGCGGCCCCGGGCCCAAATTATAAGTTCCGTCAAGTTCGATCCAGGCCTCGACCTGTTTGAGGTGCCCGAACATCTTTGAACGGTCAACTTTCAGATCTCTGACATTAGGGAATTTCGACATCGGCTGCAGCGTTACCGTGTCGCTGTTCGAGTCGAGCAGCAGGTCATCGATCAACGCCGAACACGATTGACGGACCTTGCCGTCGATGACCATCGTGCAGATGCCACACACCTGTTCGAGGCACGACATGTCCCAGACCGGCGGCGTGGTCTGCTTACCCTCGGCGGTCACCGGATTCTTGCGTATGTCCATCAACGCCGAGATCACGTTGAGGTTTCGTCTGTAGGGGATCTCGAACGTTTCCCAACGCACGGGCGCACCTTCACGCTCTCGCCGCTGGATCCTGAATTTGATCGTCGCAGGCGGCGTGTCAAGGCGTTTTTTTTCGTGATGAACGGCCGTCATTTCTTACCTTTCGAAAAATCGCGTTTTCGCGGCTCGACCAGCGATACATCGACCGGCTCGTAGCTCAGGACCGGAGCCTCGGTC
>CAYSMU010000602.1:0-1923 GCA_964432145.1 uncultured Chloracidobacterium sp. | reverse complement strand
CGTTGGTTGATGACGCTCCGGCCTTTGATCCGTATGCGACCATCGTGAATCCGGTCGTTTCGGTGCCCGAAGCACCGGCTGAGGAACCGGTCGCGGACGCTGCACCAGCGGAGCCTGAGGCCCCTGCGGCAGACGAACCGACTGACGATCCCACAATGCATCAGACGGTCGGCTCGGTCCCGATCGCTCCGCCCGAGGACGTTCTCGACCTGCCGAGCAACGACCCGCTCAAGACCATGTACGTCTCTGAAACGGAGATGCAGGAGGCTCTCGGAGGAACCGCCGAACCGGATATCGTCGAGTTGCCGCCGCTCGAGGAAGTGCCCGCTCCCGAGCCGCCCAGCTTTATTGCACCGGAGGTGCCGGCTCCGAGTTTTGGCGACGTTACGCCGCCGCCGTCACCGTTCTCGTCGTCCGAGCCGGCGGTTGAAGAGCAATTGCCGATGCCGGAACCTGATCTCGAACCGGAACCGGCGGCCCCGGCGTTTGACGAAGCGGCCACAATGATCCAGCCTTCGTTCGAGGCACCGCCGGCCCCGTCGTTTGAGCCGACGCCTTCGCCTTTTGAACCCGCGTCGCCGTCAGCGTTTGAGCCACCGCCGCCCGCGCCGGTTGCGGAATGGACACCTCCGCCAGCACCGGACGCAAGTTGGCAAAACCAGGAGATCGGCTCGAACACGCCCTTCCAGCCGCCGCCGCCCGGTGTCGAAGGTCAGAACAAGACACTGGCGATAATTTCGCTTGTCACCGGTATTTTGAGCATGATCTGCTGCAGTTGGTTCATACCCGGAATAGCGGCGATCGTTATGGGATTTATTGCGAGGAGCAAAGCCAACAATGATCCGGCGAACTATGGCGGTGCGGGGCTTGCTCTTGGCGGTATCATTACCGGCGGGGTCAGCCTTGTGCTCGGCGTTATCGTGATCATTCTTTATCTTGCCGGGGCACTCGCCGGCAGCTTGGGTAACTTTTAGATATGTCCCTTGTATCAGATGTAATTAAATCGTCGGTCGCGATCGTTAAGGGGATGAAGCGGACCTTGTCCGAGATCCCTCGACAGAAATGGACCGTACAGTATCCGGATGAGCCGGTAACGGTCCAGCCGCGTTACCGCGGGCAGCATTTGCTTCACGTAGACGAAAACGGGAAGGAAAAGTGCGTCGCGTGTTATCTTTGCGCCGCTGCGTGTCCATCGGATTGTATATATATCGAGGCGATCGACGACCCGCGTCCGTATGCCGAGCGTGTTGGCCGTGACGAGCGTTATGCCAAGGTCTACAACATCGATTACGGCAGATGTATTTTTTGTGGTTTCTGCGTTGAGGCATGCCCGAAAGATGCGATCACTCACGGATATAACTTTGAGATATCGGTCTTTAATCGTGCCGATCTGTTAAAAACGAAAGATGATCTGCTGATCACAAAACAGAAACAGTCGAAGAATTACCGCGTCGCTCTATCGAGCGAAGAGGTGGATTCTGAATTCAAAGAGGTGTAGTTATCGCAAATGCCGACGGTTTTGCGGATCAGGGGATATAGGCTTTTCTTTTTTAGCCTGGATGGAGTTGAGCCGCCGCATATCCATGTTGAACAAGCTGAACGCGTGGCAAAATTCTGGCTCGATCCGATCTCACTCGCACGATCTCATAGATTCAGGAGCGGTGAACTGAACGAAATACATGATATGATCGAGGAGAATCAGGCGTTTCTGCTGGAGAAATGGAATGAGTATTTTAGCGGTTGAAGTAGAACCAGTGGCAACTGAAGTAAGTTGCAGCGAAAGTACTCTCTGCGTTGTGCTGGCCGACGGACGGCAATTGGCCGTTCCATTAGAGTGGTTTCCACGACTCAGAAACGCGACTGCGGCTGAACGTGAGAATTTTCGATTTATCGGCAACGGAATCGGGATTCACTGGGAAGATG
>CAYSMU010000601.1:0-1924 GCA_964432145.1 uncultured Chloracidobacterium sp. | reverse complement strand
TGACGGCGGCACACGTACTGGCGGCCCTGCAGATAAAGGAAAATCAGCGTGCGGGATACGATGCCTATGTGGCCAGAGTAAACGAGATCAACGCCGCTCAGGGCCTGTCTGACGACGAAAGAAAGGCCGAGATCGCCAAGGTCCCGGTCGACCGGTCGTGGATCAAACAGGTCTCTTACTGGTGGGGAAACGACGCGTTTCGGGCCGTGGACATTCGGGCGAATGTTGCGAAAGACATTGCGGTCGTCAGGCTCGAAGGCTTTCGGCCGGAGATGTTCGCCGCGTATCCCGTTTTTCGAAGCCGAGAGGATAAGCTCACGCCGGGCACTTCGCTGTGCCGGTTGGGATTTCCGTTCAGCGAGGTCAAGAGCACGTTTGACGATGTGACGGGGAATTTCACGCTCGCTCCGGGATCGCTGCCGGTGCCGTACTTCCCGATGGACGGCATCATGACCCGCATCCTGATCGAGCGAGACGCGGCGGGCACGGAACTGGCGCATTTCATCGAGATCTCGACGCCGGGCCTGCGCGGCCAGAGCGGCGGCCCGATCGTAGACGTCAACGGCGAGATCTGCGGCATCCAGAGCAAGACCCAGCATCTGCCGCTGGGATTCGATATCAAGGCACGCGAGGGCGAGAGCGAGGTCACCGACCGCCAATATCTGCACACCGGCCTTGGCCTTCACCTCGACGACGTGACGGCGTTTTTGGATGAGAATGGAGTGCGGTACAAAGTGGCGGGAGAATAGATCGGGATAGTAACCGAGGTTGTATTTGATGTATGTATTGCCGTTGCCTTTAGGCAACGGAATACGCTGGCCATGATCAGTCGGGCGTTAGCCCGGGGCGGGTTGGGCTGAAGCCGGGGAACTCTTTTCAATGATGCCGACCGTTGCCTAAAGGCAACGGCAATCGAGGCCGCAGCGGCAATCGAGGCCGGCAAGGCAATGGAAAAGAGGCTGCCTTTTCAGACAGCCTCGTGGTTAATTTCCGAAAGTCCGGAGTTATTTCTTGACGATCTTCGAGAGGTCGACCGGTTCCGCCGGCAGGAAGTGCCGCGGGTTGATGGGCCTGTCGTTCAGGCGAAGTTCGTAATGAAGGTGCGGGCCGGTCGAGCGTCCGGTAGAGCCGACATAGCCGATGACCTGGCCGCGGGTGACGGGGACATTGCCTTCGATCTCGATCTTGGACATATGGCCGTAACGCGTGGTCAGGCCGTTGCCGTGGTCGATCTCGACCATGTTACCATAGCCGCCCTTGTAGCCGGCCGAGGCGACGGTACCGTTGGCAGGAGCAACGACAGGGTCGCCGCGTTCGCCGTCGATATCCATTCCGGGGTGAAACTCATACGAGCGTCCGCCGAAAGGATTGCGTCTAAAGCCAAATTCGTTATTGATCTTGCCGAGGTGTGCCCAGATCGTGGGTAGGTAAGCGGGATCAGAGGTGCGCTCGATGGTACGAAGCTGAGCCTCAAGCTCGGCATCCTCGCCGTCAGCCTCGGTGTCATTCTCGGGACCGCCGCTGTTGAACGCGAGTTCCTCGGGTTCGGGACGCGAATAATCAATTGTCTCAGTCGTTGCCGGAGCCGGCGGCTGTGCCGCGGCCTGGCTGATAACTGCCGATGAAGTGATCTGTGAAAGATCGGTGTTGCGGACAATGCCCGAAACTCCGATGGTCAATGATGTTATGCCAAATATTAAAAATAAACCGATTGATCCGAAGTGGACGAGGCCCTTCGAGATCGAGACTTTCTTAATATATATCCTATTTTTTGTTTTATGCGATAAAAGAAAAGCGTACGCCTTGTCGTTTTTCTGCATTATGCCTTTAAGCTACTTTTAAAGATCTTTCGCACCGATAGAAACTGCGCCATCGGTACTAGGAATCACGCAAGAATAGCCGCTAGCGACTAACGCGAAACCTG
>CAYSMU010000600.1:0-1926 GCA_964432145.1 uncultured Chloracidobacterium sp. | reverse complement strand
GGTCGTCGAAGAATACGTAAAGACCAGCGTGCGGGGCACAGGCATTTTCGTCCGGCGCGACGGAAAATGGAAGATAGCGGGCGTCCATGTCGGGCCGAATGCCCCCGATCTGCCGCTCGGCCCGGAGTACAAAAAGTGAAATTTCTAATCACATTGATAATTACGTTCCTCGCGATCGGCTGCGGCGGAAAAAGCACCGCCGATCCAAGCGTCGCCGGCGGAGGCAAACCCGCATCTGACCGCGGCAACGAGATCGTTGAGGAATACCTCAAGCGAGACGCATCACCCTACAGAAAGGACCGCGTACGCTTTACCATCAAGGAGGAAGGCGAAAAGACCGAGATATTTGAGCTGGATGTATTCAGGCGTCAGGCAAACGGCGTAACCACGACGCTGAGCATCATCACAAAGCCCGAGGATGACGCCGGATCGGGAACTCTGACCGTCGAAGAAAAGGGAAAGCCCGCCGTAAACGTTACCTATTCTGTCTCTCGCGACGAATTCAGAGAAACCGATACCGGCAAGATGTTCTTTGGCGGGCTGACCGCTCAGGAGCTGCTCGGCGAGTGGAACAAGTACGCCTACAAATTCACGGGTGAGGTGACGTCAGGAGGCACGGCCGGACTCGGGGTCGAGGGTAAGCTCAAGGACGGAGAAAAGTCGGTGGTCGCATCGAATAAGATCATCTTTGACGCAAAGGATTACGTTCCGCTTGAGGTTAGCCTCTTTGACAACACCAGTAAAGAGATACGCACATACAAAAAAGGCGAGATCAAGTCGGTCAACGGCCGGCCGTATGTGGCAAGCACCAACGTTGTAAATCACGTTTACAATTCCCGGATCACTATCGAGATACTCTCTCGCGAGCTGCCTGAGAAACTCGACGACGCGATCTTCACGCGCGAGAAACTAAAACAGTCCGCAAAGAAATAGACACGATGCTTTTTCATATCGTCTGCTGGAAATACAAGCCCGAGGTAGATGCATCTGCTCGCGCGGACCATATCGCTCGCCTGCGTGCTCTGACCGGGATCGTCGACTGTATAGAGACCTTTGAGGTCGGCAGCGACATACTCCACCTCGACCGCTCATTCGATACCGGCCTGGTCGCAACATTCGCCGACGAGGCGGCACTGGAGGCCTACACCCTTCACCCCGAACATCAGAAGGTCGCCGCCCTCGGCAAAGAACTCTCGGAAAAGGTCGTGTCGGTCGATTTCCTGACCTAAAACCAAGGTTTGTCCTAACTGCACGGGGCGTCCGCTCATTGTCCAAAATGAATTCCCACTAGCTTCACCTAGCGGGAATGGAGTGCCGGTGCGATTGACTCTGGACAAAATTCCATGGATGACCCTAAGATCACTGAACAGGCTCTTGTAACGGCCCTTTTGGAAAAGGCGAGTCAGCGCGAAAAACTTCCATGACGAGATATTCGCTATTTGCATTGCCCACCGTAAGAACCCGGTAGTAAGACATTCGGGATTCCCCAGACCCTTCTAAAAATACAATTACTTGGTTCTGACCGAAGGGAATTTCGTAAGCAGTCGCTTGTACATCGGCCGGAAAAGGAACAGATCCCTGAATCTGAAGGATCGCCTGCTCGAATGCTCCCGCCCTAAGCGTCATTTTTTCCTTACTTGCATAGCCAAGTGCTCGTTCGAAATCCCTATCAACAAACGAAGCCCTTGTAAACTCTTCGGCTACCCGGATCGCTGACTGTGGTTGGTGACGTACGGTTCCGACAAAGCAACTTGAAATCATTGGTGCTAGAATCAACGTCACCCAGCAGTGCCGGATAATAGTTTTAATATCATGAAAAAATGGGGTCAGACTTGCAATCGTGCAATTCTCGTTAGGCTTCGTGCATTTCATTCGTGCATTTCATACTGCCTGATCACGTTTGCTACGGATTCGGACATATGATGA
>CAYSMU010000599.1:0-1942 GCA_964432145.1 uncultured Chloracidobacterium sp. | reverse complement strand
CCCTCGTACGCGCCGAAGAAGAATGCCTTGTCCTTCTTGATCGGTCCGCCAAAAGTACCGCCGAATTGATTTATCTGGCCTTTTGGGCGCGCACGGTTTGCGGCAACGAGATTTGGGTTGCGGGCATTGAGCGATTCGTCGCGGAAATACTCAAAGAAACTGCCCGAAAATCTGTTCGTACCGGATTTTGTGATCGCGTTGATAACCGCTCCGGCCGCCCGGCCATATTCCGCCGAGAAGCCGTTCTGGTTCACCTGAAACTCCTTGACCGTGTCGATCGAGAACTGCGAAGGAGCACGCCCGGAACCGATGCGTCCCGACGACTGCCCAAAGAATGTGTTGTCGCTCGACGCTCCGTCGATCTGAATGCTGTTGAGCGTGCCTTTCTGCCCGCCCACCGCGAGATCACCCGCACGCGTCGGGTCGCGAACGATGCCTGGTGTTAGGGTTGCGAAGTCAAGAAAGTTGCGGCCATTCGTCGGCAAATTGGTTACCCGGCGTTCGTCGATAGTAGTCGAAAGCGAGGTCCGTGTGTTTTCGATCGCCTGGCCTTCGGATGTGACATCGACAACGCTGACCGCATTGCCGACCTTCAGGGCGATCTCCAGTGCGGTCTTTGCTCCAACGGTGACCTTCACATTATTGTAGGTCGCGGCGGCAAAACCCTTTGCGGCGGCCACCTCGACCTTATAGTTTCCTGGCGGAAGAAGCACAAAAATAAAACTGCCGTCAGCGTCACTTACACCGGCCTTGCCGTAGCCGGTATCCTGATTGGTCGCCGAAACCGCAATGCCCGCGACCACGGCGCCGTTTTGATCGACCACGCGGCCCTCAATATTGCCTGTGGTTGATTGTGATTGTGCAGCGGCGGCTATCGCCGCGGTCAGAATAAGTACGAATAGAAAGACTATCTTTCGCATAGAAATATCTCCAAGGATCTAGATTTAGTAAGAACTCTGAACCCAGGCTCAATAGAACTGAACCAAGTTTGGTCGGATTTGAGAAATATAGGTCAGTTTACCGCCGGGAGCAAGAGGCAAAATAAGATTTTTGAAATGATCTGGTTGACGGATCCGGAGCAACCCATTTACTCGCCCTCGACCCAATGCTCGCCATCGGCGTAGACCTCTTTTTTCCAGATGGGAACGGTGCGTTTGAGTTCTTTGATGAGCCATTCGCAGGCAGCGAACGCTGCCCGGCGGTGCGGTGCGGCGACCGATATAACTACGCTCGTTTCGCCGATCTCGAGTTTGCCAAGGCGGTGAACGATGCCGACGCTCGAGATCTCAAATTCGGCTTTCGCTTGCTCGACGAGCTTTTGCATTTCTTTGAGTGCCATCGCTTCGTACGCCTCGTACTCAAGATAAAGCGTTTCGCGGATCTCGCCGGTCTCTTTACTCTTAGTGAATTGCCGAGCATAGCCGTCAAGCGTCACTGTCGCCCCGCACTCAGGCGGAACGACACGTCGGGCGACGCTCGTGATGTCGATCGGATCTTGTGTTAGTTCAAAGAAATCCATGGGATGTCAGCCACCGCTGACAGCGGTAAATATCGCCAATTCATCACCATCCCTTAACAACTCGTCGCCGTTCGCGAATTGCTGGTTAACAGAAAAATGAAGCTTGTGCGCTCCGAGCCCCGGGTGCTCGGCCAGGATCGAATCAAAAACGGAACTTGCCTGCGTGCCGTCGTGAATGTCGATCTCTTGCCGGCGTTGGCCGGCGATATCGGCGGTGGCTCCGAAAAATAGGACTTGAACGGTCATAATGCGGGCACAACCCCTGACGGTCGTGTTTCTGCCTATTTTATCGCACCCGTCGGTTTCTCCAGCCTACTTGAGACCTTTTTTCGCTTTTTGTAGTTATTCCACCAGTCTGACCATGCTCTGTGTGTTATTCCGGGATTTGCACCCGTGATCTTTTTGAGTACGGTGAGAGCGTGC
>CAYSMU010000598.1:0-1947 GCA_964432145.1 uncultured Chloracidobacterium sp. | reverse complement strand
ATTCCTCCATGTTGTGCGTAAACGAATCGCCATAGGTGATGACCTTTGACTCGACCATTTCGCGGAGAAGGTCGTTGCCCTCACGCGTTCGCTCGCCGACGCCCGCAAATACCGAGTAACCCTCGCGGCCCTTTGCGACGTTGTTGATCAGCTCCATGATGAGAACCGTCTTACCGACGCCCGCACCGCCGAACAGGCCGATCTTGCCGCCGCGAAGGAACGGCTGGATCAAGTCGATGACCTTGATGCCGGTCTCGAACATCTCAAGCTCGGTCGCCTGCTCGTCAAAGCTCGGGGCATGGCGATGGATCGGATAACGTATGTCGGACTTCAATTCGCCGAGTTCGTCGACTGGTTCGCCGACGACATTCATCACGCGGCCCAGGGTCGGTGTTCCGACCGGGACCGTGATCGGCCCGCCGAGGTCGTGAGCTTTCATGCCGCGGACCATGCCGTCCGTCGGCAGCATCGAGACCGCGCGGACACGGCCCTCGCCGAGGTGCTGCTGCACCTCGGCAATGACGTCGATCTTGTCCTCGACATCAAAGCCTTCGCTGGTGATCCTGAGTGCCTGATAAATTGGCGGGAGGTAATCTGAAAATTCAACGTCAACGACGGGCCCAATGATCTGAACTACAGTTCCGACCTGTCCGATTCCATCTTGTGCCATTCTTCTTAAAAGTACTCCTCTTATATATAGATGAGAAAACTGATCGTTTTACAAAGGAGTAAGAATAACACACCGTGTTTCATTAGTGCAAAAGCAGGGAAAGAAAATTAGGCCTAATAGGTTGTGACAATAAGGCCCGGCACCGGGCATTTATCCGGCCGGAGTGTCACGATATAGAGTGACGCTGAACGCCGAAAAAACATATCGTCAGCTTCGCATGCCGTCCCCGCCTTTGGGTCATGTTGATTTTTCTGCCGGCATTTTGCCCGACTTGTTGTATATTTGAGTAAATGAGTAAGGTAATAAATATCGATCCGGAAATACTTGGCGGCACTCCGGTATTTAACGGAACTCGGGTACCGATAGAAAGCCTCTTTGACCACTTGGAAGAAGGCGTTTCTCTCGACGAATTTCTCGACGATTTCCCGACAGTTACAAAGGAACAGGCGGTTGAAGTCTTGGAGATGGCAGAGCACGTACTCACGGCCCGCAATTTTGATTCGATCTATGAAACTGTTGCTTGACGAAAATCTCCCAAAACGACTCAAGCAGGATTTTCGGGAATTTGAAATATCCACAGTTCGCGATAAGGGTTGGAATGGTCTGACGAATGGCGCCCTGCTAAAGCGGATGCTGGAAAATGATATTGACATCCTAATTACCTTCGACAAGAACTTACAGCATCAGCAGGACTTCAATAAGTATCCGCTGCATGTGGTTCTTTTGACCGCTGTTTCTAATCGGTACATACATCTCAGCCCTCTTGTTGAAGGGTAAAGGAGACATTGTCGACCTCTCAGACCGGAGTTTCGATTATTGGGGAATAACCACGATTGAAAAAACTAGAACTTCCAACACAAGGCCTTAATACTTTGTTCGGTGTTCAGGACCAGAACATCAAATATCTCGAATCCCTTCTCGACGTGAGCATCGGGGCCCGCGGCAACGAACTGCTCATTGACGGCGATCCTCGTGACATCGCGACGGTCGAACAGATCCTCACGGATTTCGGCGACCTGTTTTCCGAGGGGAATTCGTTTACGGATAAGGAACTGCGCGACGCTTTCAAGCAGATAGCCGAGGATCGGGCATACAGCCTCAAGGATCATTTCCAGAAAGCTAGATTCAACCCGTCCGGAAAAAAGACCGTCGCGCCAAAGACCGCCAATCAGCGAAAGTACCTTGACGCCATCGCCGCGAACGATCTGGTATTTGGCATCGGCGTCGCCGGAACGGGCAAGAGCTTTCTTGCGGTCGCGATGGCCGTCGATGCCCTG
>CAYSMU010000597.1:0-1954 GCA_964432145.1 uncultured Chloracidobacterium sp. | reverse complement strand
GATCAGCTTGGGCAATTTCGGCTGGCGAAGATACATTTCAAAGATCCAGTCGAGCTTCATTCCCGAGTCGGCCTCGGCGATCGTCAGAAAATCATCGGTGTTCACGAGTCGCTCCTGTCGTCCGTCGGTGAGTTTTTCCATTTCCTTTGTCGGATATGCCATGTGGCGAAGCGCATTAAAGAATGCCCTGTCGCCGATCAGATATCTGAGCGTGTGCAGGAAATACGCACCTTTGCCATAGATATCACCGTCCGAACTCAAATAGTCCGGTTCGGACATATAGACCTGATATGCGATCTTCGGCTCGCGGGGTGCAACGGGCTGTTTGTTCTTGAAGCCCCTCGCACGGTTCTTCATTGCAGTGAAATATGCTTCCTGGCCGTGCAGGGTTTCCGTGTAAAAGGTATCCATAAAGGACTGAAATCCCTCGTGGATCCAGAAATCCCGCCAGTCCGACGCCGTGACCAGATTGGCCCAGTATTCGTGGCCGAATTCGTGCAGCAGCAGCCAATCAGTACCGTCATCGTTGTATTTGTACTGGTTTCCGTAGGCGATATTGGTCGAGTGCTCCATGCCCAGATGAGGCGTCTCTGCGATGCCGACCTTTTGCGATCTAAACGGGAATGGCCCCAGGTATTTTTCGAAGAAGGCTATGTATTTTTTCTGCTCGGCGATCAGGCTCGCTCCTTTCTCATAATTCTCAGGGAGTATATAGAACACGATCGGCATCGTCTCGCCTGTTATCGACCTATAGCTATCCTGGATCAGCTTGTATGGCGCCGCATTGAAAACGAGCGAGTAATTAGCGATAGGGTTGGTCATCCGCCAATTGTATGTCGATGTGCGGTCCGCGTTTTTTCTAACGCCCTCGAGTTTGCCCGGGCCGTTAGCGATGAGCGGATCGGGTACCGTGATGTGCATTGAGGATGTCGCCGGCTTGTCCGACGGATGGTCCTTGCAAGGGAACATCAGATCTGCACCGTCATTCTGCAATGCGACCGAGATCCAATCGGCACCAGACGGCGTTTTCTTCCACATAAAGCCGCCGACCCACGGCGGACGCGGAGCTTCGCGAGGCGTGCCCGAATACGTTATCGAGGTCTTGATCTCTTCGCCGACCTGCTTGGTCATCGGGAACCATATCCAGATCTTACCGTCCTTGTGCTGAAACTTTACATCCTTGCCGCCCTCGGTCAGTTTTGTGACCGCGAAGGGTGTATCCAGGTCCAGCATGATGACGTTTGTCGGGATCACTGTCTTTGCCGTCATCACGGTTGTGCCGCTGATCGACTTGGTCTTCGGGTCGGCCGTGATCGAGATATCGTAATCGAGAACGTCAAAGACGGCCTGTTCGAATTTGAGCGGCCCGCCCGTTTCGGTCGGTCGGACGCCGAGTTCACGCTGGGCAAACGCGCCCGCGGAAACTGACAGAATGAACAGGACGGACATCAACGATCGCTTCATGATTTCTTAACTCCGTAGTTTTCTTTACTTATTTGCCGGTTTTATTGAAAATACATCAAAACGAAGCGAAATGATATTGAGGATCCTGATTTTGAAAGCTATCGTCGCGGCACTTGCCTCGGCCGGCTTTTCGCAAGCCTCTCCGCCGGCCGCGACGCCCTCGCCCGAAGTGAAAAAGGTAAACGAAAGGCCGCTCGAGAAACCGGTCGCAGTAGCCGAACCCTTTGACAAAGCCGATGTAAGAACGATGGCGTCTAAATGCGTCAAGCTCGAGACCGAGGTTGGCGATATCGAGATCGAGATGTTTCCCGAGGCGGCTCCCGAATCGGTCCGCAATTTCCTCAATATGGCCTCGACGGGCTTGCTCGATACGACGACCTTCAGCCGCGTCGTTCCAGGATTTGTTATTCAGGGCGGAAACATCTGGACGCGTATCGGGGGCGTCAGTCGTGAGATGGGCGCTCGTGCCCGTCGCACTCTTCCCGATGAA
>CAYSMU010000596.1:0-1955 GCA_964432145.1 uncultured Chloracidobacterium sp. | reverse complement strand
AAGGTTCCGTCCTTCTTCACGAACAGCGTGTGGGAATTGCCCGCCGCGACCGAGCCCTTTATCACAAGGTTGTACGTGCCGGCCGTCGAGATATAGCCGGAATTCGGGATGTTCGGACCGTCGATGACATATCGCTGAAACTTGAAGATAGCTCGGCTGTCGATCGCGTTGGCGTTGTAATTGGCATCAGTGATCGAGAGCGTGCTGTTATTAGGGGCCGCTTCAGTGACGCCGAGTGCAAGGATATCCTCAGTGATGTCCTGAGTATCGTAAAGCTGTGTTGCCGGATTGAATACGACCGTTTCGATCTTGACCCAGAACTGGCGTGAGTCGGTGTCGAAGCGCTTGCCGTTGAGGCGCGTCGCCTGATAGGCCGGACTTCCCTGCATCGCACGCGGTTGGTAGCCTCTTGCACCGGCGACCGTAAGTTCGCTCTGGCCAAGAGCGTCGCCATCCATCCGGATCCCGCACGGCGTGGTGACCGCTCCGCCGCCCGGAGCCGCACAACCGGACAGCTTTGCCTTGGTGTCGGCGATCGAGAAACGGATACCGGTCTTGTTGTGATACCGCTCGGCGGCGGTGATCTTGTCGTCCGAATTTGCAGCGACGATCGGCGTGATGCTCGGCGAGCTGACCGTTCCGGTCCCGTCATTCGCCAGGTCGCCGATGCGCTTGCCGCGTTTGATGATCTCGACGTTGTCAACGTTCTGCAGCGCCAAGTCGCCGTTGATCTTGATCGGCAGCTGCAGCGCTTTGGTATTGGCGAGCAGATTGCCCTGAAAGAGATTTGAGTTTGCCGTCCATGCCGCAGAGTTATACGCCGTTGGCAAGGGAGCCGACGTGGCCGCCGTACCGTTAACTACCGTATTAAGTACGCTCCCGCGCAGCGAGCTCAACTGCACATAGGTGCCCGCGGCATTCTTGATGTAAACCTCGTCGTCCCAGTTGGTCCACGGGCTGCCGTTCTTAGAAACGTCGGTGAAGATGTGCTTCGCAGCACTGACCTTAGACGAGAAGTAAAGGCCGTCATTCGCCTGCATAAAGAGCGAGCCGTTGGAATGCACGCGTCCGCCAAAATCGAACCGCGGCCCCGGGTGAAACTCGAGATCGTCGTCGTAAAAGATCCCGAACTGGAAGATGGGAATGCGGTTATTGAGGAACTTTCGCCGAAGGGCGACCTGCACGCCGTTCTGTTTGTCGGTGGCAATCGAGTCAAGCTGCCATTCGTCGCGCCGGGCGTTAAGGCCCTGGAACATTTCGCCGGTCATCACGACGTCTTTTGTCGCCTGTGTCTGAGTGACGGTCTGCTGAAATGTGTAGTCGGCATCAAAGACCGGCGGATGCTGCCCCTGAATGCGTGTAATGTCGGACGAATCGATCGTGAGCTTGACCTCGAAAACCTTGTTGAAGTTTCGCGTCAGGATCTCAAGGCTGGCGTTGGCCGCCTCGTAGGCCTTTGTCTCAGACGCGTCATTGCTCGCCGCGACCGTTTCACTGTTGGTTCTCGAGATGGCAAGGGCCACGAAGGCGGCCAACAACATCATCACCAACAGAGCGATGACCAATGCGGATCCGCGCTCATCCGTCGTATTGCCAGGGCCAAAGATCGACTTTTTGTTAATTCCGCTTTTCATAAACGCTTCCTCTGCCTAGCTGGCGTCGTATTCCAAATTTCGTGTTGCGAATGTCGAAGAGAGGGTGATGATCTCCGGCAGGCCGGTCTTTTCGTCTCTTTCGGTAGACTGGACCTTGATCGTCACCTGGACCTGCCGAATACGGTTGAATCCCTGCCAATCATCATCGAGTGTGCCGATAACCCCGTCGTTACCTACCGCCGGATTATCGACCGTCGTGCCGTTGTCGAGCACGTATTTGATCTGCATGTCCTCGATGTTGTAGGCGAGTGGCAGTTCCTGGATCTGAGCGCTCGCTCCCTGACCGCGATTGTTGCCGTA
>CAYSMU010000595.1:0-1958 GCA_964432145.1 uncultured Chloracidobacterium sp. | reverse complement strand
CAAGGTCGAGAAAGTCCCGCTAAAGATCAGCCAACTCCCAAGAGAGACAGCCGCCAAAGATACAGACATCTTTGTTAAACTCGGCGCTCCGGCTGTCTCGATAACCAGCCTCTTCTCGGCAGATGTTGAGATCAGCGGCGAATTCGTTCCCGCAAAACAGAGCGGGCAGGTGGACTTTCTCACCTTTCACGATATCAAGGTCAACGGCATTCCCATCGACGTCAACGAATACGCCCATTCGTTCGCCTTCAGGAAAGGCGAGACAACCGTGCTCAAACAGCCCGCCCACGGCACTCTCCGGGTCGCAGGCATTGCCAGGGCCGCTTTTGCCGAACTTACCTCGTCGAAGGACGATTGGCACGTCACCGGCACGGCATTTATCTTCGGCAAATTCAAAAAATTCGGCTTCAGCTTTAAGCGGGTTGTGCCTATTAAGCTCGACCTGCGGGTAAAGAATCCACTCCGCTGATGTACCACAAGATCCGTTACAATTTTCTCGTCTGATGCGATAAACTACTTGTTTAGCCTTAGCTATCGAGGAATATCGTGAGCGACAATTCTGCAAACTTAACAGCATTTATCCAGGAAGCGTTCGGGTCGAACGCGGCCTATGTTGAAGGCCTTTTACAACGTTTCAAAACCGATCCCAAACTCGTCGACGAGTCGTGGCAGGAATATTTCGGCGATCTGCTCAGCGGAGGAGCGTCTGCCGAAAGCCCACAGTCCGAACCGGTACAGACTGCAGCGACCGCTGTCGAAGCACCGGCCAAGCCCAAGCCGGCAGCCGCCCCGATCCCTTCCGACACGGCCTCAAGGCCAATAACTGGCCCTGCGAAAAAGATCGTTGAGAACATGGAACTCAGCCTCACGGTGCCGGTTGCGACGAGTTTTCGTGCTATTCCGGTTAAGGTCCTCGAGGAAAACCGCCGCATCATCAACGAGCATCTCGCGGCTCGCGGCCATGGAAAGGCGTCCTTCACGCATATCATAGCGTGGGCGATCGTCTCGGCGGTCAAGGCGTTCCCGAATCTGAACGTCGGCTACGGCGTAGTCGACGGCGCTCCGTCGCGGATCGAACACGACGGTGTAAACCTCGGCATCGCGATCGATATCGAGAAAAAAGATGGTTCGCGAAGCCTGCTGGTACCGAATATCAAGGGCGCGGAAAAGATGAACTTCTCCGGGTTCTTTGCCGCCTATAACGAGCAGGTAAAAAAGGCACGCGACGGCAAGCTCGAGATAGCCGATTTTCAGGGTACGACGATCTCGCTTACCAACCCCGGAACCATCGGCACCGCGGCGTCTAACCCGCGACTGATGGCCGGCCAGAGCGCGATAATCGCGACCGGTTCGATCGAATACCCGGCCGAGTACCAGGCAATGACGGCCGCTGCATTGTCGCAGCTCGGTATCAGCAAGACCGTTACTGTCACCAACACCTACGACCATCGTGTCATCCAGGGAGCCGAGAGCGGGATGTTCCTCGCCCGGATCCATGAGCTGCTCATCGGAAAGCACGGGTTTTACGAGGACATCTTCGGCGATCTCGAGATCAATATACCGCCGCTTCGTTGGGCAGAGGACTATAACCCCGCACTCTTTGGCGGCGACCGGTCGAACGAACAGGCCGAAAAGCAGGCAAACGTTCTCCAGCTCATCAACATGTACCGCAGCCGCGGCCATTTGCTCGCCGATATCGATCCGCTCAATATGACTTCGCACCACGCGGCGGAGCTCGATCTGGAGAATTTCGGCCTGACGATCTGGGATCTCGATCGCGAATTCATCACGGGCGGGTTGCATGGCGAAAAGACGGCCACGCTTCGCCGCATACTCGAGATCCTGAGAAAGGCATATTGCGGTAAGGTCGGCGTCGAATATCGCCATATTCAAAGCACAACTGAGAAGGACTGGATCCGGCTGCAGGTACGCCAACAGTTCGTCGACACGGCACCGCT
>CAYSMU010000594.1:0-1971 GCA_964432145.1 uncultured Chloracidobacterium sp. | reverse complement strand
TGCCTCCACTGCGGCCTCTGCGCCGAACGCTGCCCCACGGCCGCCTGGGACATGCAGAAATTCTGGTACAACGTCACCAAAGCCGGCGAGGTCATGTACAACGTGGTGCAGATCACGAGGAATTGAAGCGGTGAGATCTCGAGCAACCGCGATATGAGGGCGGACCAGTGAAAAACGACAGAGTATTTGCGCTGATCTTTGCGAGTGTATATCCGCACTACGTGAAAAAGGCGGAAGCGAAAGGGCGCACGAAAGACGAGATCGACGAGATCATTCGCTGGCTGACCGGTTACACGCAAAAAGGTTTGGAAAAGGTGATCAATGACCGGGTCGATCTTCGGACGTTTTTCGACAAGGCGCCGAGGTTCAACCCCAACGCCGGTCTTATCAAAGGCGTGGTTTGCGGGATACGTGTAGAGAACATCGAGGACCCGCTCATGCAAAAGATCCGGTATATGGACAAGCTGATCGACGAACTCGCTAAAGGCAAAAAGGTGGAGAGGATCATGCGGAGCCCGGAATAGCCCAGACAAAAACTAATGCAAGAAGCAAAGATCAACGATTTCGTAGTTAGATTCGCAAACGTAAACGGCACCGGCTCGGCGTCGGCTAATGCTCTGTTTACCAAGGCAATATTTCGCATGGGCGTGCCCGTGACGCCGAAGAATATATTTCCATCAAATATTCAGGGCCTGCCGACCTGGTACGAGGTGCGTGTCTCGGAAAAGGGGCACCTCGGCCGCCGCGAGGGCGTCGATATGATGATAGCCGTCAATCCGCAATCGATGAAAAAGGACTATGCGGACGTTAAGGCCGGTGGTTATTTCCTCTATGACAGCTCAAAGCCGCTGCCGCCAGTGTATGATCGAGCCGATATTACTCACATCGGGATCCCGCTGATGGCTCTCTGTAACGCGGAGTTCATCGACGCTCGCCAACGCCAGCTTTTCAAGAATATTGTTTACATCGGTGCTCTCGTGGAGCTATTCAAGATCGAATTCGAAGTGATCGAAGGGCTTATCGGAGCTCAGTTCAAGGGCAAGGAAAAGCTGATCGAGCCGAACATCAAGGCACTGAAGATCGGCCAGAATTGGGTCGCGGAGAACTTCGACCACGAATTCCACCTCCGCGTTGAACGCCGCGATCTGCTTGGTGACAAGATCCTTTACGGCGGCAACTCGGCGTGTGCACTTGGAGCAATATACGCCGGTGCGACGGTCGCCGCGTGGTACCCGATCACCCCGTCTACGTCGGTCGTTGACGCGTTTGCCAAATACGCCGCAAAGTACCGGGTCGATCCCGAAACCGGCAAGAACAACTACGCCATCGTGCAGGCCGAAGACGAACTCGCCGCGATCGGCATGGTCATGGGAGCGTGCTGGAACGGCGCCCGGGCCTTCACTGCGACAAGCGGCCCGGGCGTCTCGCTGATGAACGAATTCCTTGGCCTCGGCTATTTTGCCGAGGTGCCGACCGTGCTGATCGATGTGCAGCGGACAGGCCCTTCGACAGGAATGCCCACGCGAACGCAGCAATCCGATATCTTGCTCGCGGCGTACGCGTCGCATGGCGATACGAAGCATCCGCTGCTGTTCCCGGCGTCGCCGAAAGAGTGTTTTGAGATGACGGCCGAGGCGTTTGACCTGACAGAACGCCTTCAGACACCTGTCATAATCATGACGGACCTTGATCTCGGCATGAACGACCATGTCACAGATCCGATCGTTTGGGACGAGGGCCGCGAATACGACCGCGGCAAATATCTCACCAGCGAAGAGCTCGACCGCATTGGAATGGGCACGCTGATGTCCGCGGTGAGCAAATCCGCGGCAAAGACAAACGGAAAGGCAAGAGAAGAGATGTCGGTCGTGATGTCAGAGCTTGACGGGCAGGCGAACAGCGATCACTCGACGACGGCTCCGCTCGAGCAGTTCAAGGGCAAGTACGGCCGGTATCTTGACGTCGATGACG
>CAYSMU010000593.1:0-1973 GCA_964432145.1 uncultured Chloracidobacterium sp. | reverse complement strand
GCCTTTTCCATCGCCAACACGATGTTCGCGTCGGTGGCGGGGCGGGGCCGCGAGTTCGCCATGTTGCGGACGATTGGGTTTTCGGGGGGACAGATTCTGATCAGCGTGATGATCGAGGCCGTGCTGCTCTCGCTCATCGGCGGAGTGATCGGGTGTCTGGGGTGTCAGGCGTGGCTTTATCTGGAGGGCAACACCAAGGATATGTTTGGCAAGAGCACGTTCACGACGATGGCGTTCGAAATTCACCAGACGCCGTGGATTATTGCACTGGGGGGCGTCGCGGTCGTCGGGGTGTTGGGGGCGGTGGTGCCGGCGCTGCGGGCCGCGCGAGTGCAGGTGGTAACGGCGCTGCGTCAAGCTTGAGATGAATGAACCTTCGCCTGCTTTATCTTTGTCGGAATCTCACCCGTAATCCGCGACGGACGATGTTGACGTGCGCGGCGGTGGCGTTGCCGATCATGGTGTATGTCCTCTCGATGGGCGTGGTGGACGGCGTCCATCGTTTTCTCGATAACGCCGGCAAGCAATTGCGTATCGCCGTCACTCAAAAAACCTCGATCATCAACCCCCTGCCGGAGGGCCATCGCCGAAAAATCGAGGCCCTCGACCCCACGGGCAAGCACCTGCTGGCGGTTTGCGGCCTTCGGTGGATCGGCGGACAGCGGGAAAACGCGCCGACGCCGCTCTCTTCGATCGCCGTCGACCCCGACACTTTTTTTGATTGTTTTCCCGAACACAACGTCTCCGCCGAGGAAAAGGAAGCCTGGAAGAAGGACCGCCAGGCCATCATGCTCGGCCGCAGCACGGCGGCGGAGATGGGATGGAAAGTCGGCGACCGGATATCGATCATGCCGTCGGTGCCGCCGTATCACGCGATCGAGTTTCATGTGGTGTCGACGCTGCCCAACGCGCAGGACTTCGTCACGAACTGGTTTCGCCGCGACTACTTTGAGGAGGAAGTGAAGAAAGAGCCGGACCTGCCTCAGGGGGCGGTCAGCTTCTTTTTCGTGAAGTGCGCGAGTAAGAAAGACCTGGATAAGTATCGCGTCGAAATCGACAAACACTTCGCCGGTTTTCGCGACGAAACGAAGTCCCAGGACGAAAAGACGTTTATGAACGAGTTCATCACGCAGCAGTTCGACTTGCCGAAAAACCTGACGATCCTGTCGATCCTGACGGTGTTTGTGGCGGTGATGGCCGCGGCCAACACGATGAGCATGAATTTTCGGGACCGGATCAACGAAGTGGCGACGCTCAAGTCGCTGGGATTTTCCGGCGGATTTTCCTTCGCCATGATCCAGGCGGAGAGTCTCCTGCTTTGCGCGATCGGGGGCCTGGTCGGCGCGATGGTGCCCTATGTTGCGCTCACCCATACACCGTTGAGAAAAATCACGATACCGCTCATTCAAACCATGCACGTGGAACTTAACGTCTGCGGTCAGGCGATCGTGATCGCGCTGATCATCGGGATCATCGCCGCGGCCTGGCCGAGTTGGCTGGCGGCGCGAATGAAAGTCGTCTCCGCGTTGCGGAGCCTGGAATAATCCGGATCGATTCATGGCCCTGCCGCTGATCTACAACTGGCGAAATCTCTTCGTGCGAAAGCTGAGCACGACGCTGACGTTCGCCGTCGTCACGACGATCGTCGCCGTTCTCACGATCCTGCTGTCCTTTGCCGCGGGGATTCGGGCGTCCCTTTCCGCAAGCGGGTCCCCGTTGAATGTCATCGTGCTCCAGACCGGAGCGACGGCCGAGAGCACGAGCATCGTCAGCCCCGACGAAGCCGGGAGGATTATTCAAACGCCGGGCGTCGGGCGAAATGCCCAGGGCGAGCCGATGATCAGCCAGGAGCTTTGCGTTCAGACGAACATCCAGCGTCGCGGTCCTCAGGGGGGGCAAGCCAATGTCGCGGTGCGTGGCGTCGACCCGATCGCCTTCGACGTCCACCCCGAGGTGAAAATCGTTGAAGGGCG
>CAYSMU010000592.1:0-1993 GCA_964432145.1 uncultured Chloracidobacterium sp. | reverse complement strand
GTTGAGGGAAATTACAATGCGACGGGAATCTCGAGCGTTCCGGCTACCGGAAATTCACCTTACAATAATTATCTACCGTTTAACACCGCCACGCACATTCCGGCATCGGTCGTCGCTGACGCTGTGACGATCCTTTCGAATGGGTGGAACGACGCCCAGAGCTTTTCGTCACCATATGACGAGGGAAACCGGATCGGTACGACAACCCAAATGCGCTTCGGTATGATCTCCGGCGATACGATCTCGAACAAGGAATCGACGCCGAATCAAGGCGGCGGATGGGCAAACCTGAACGGCGGCCTACATAACTTTAAGCGATTTCTTGAACGCTGGACGGGTAATCGGCTGGATTACAGCGGTTCGCTGATCAATCTGTATAATTCGCACAATAATAACGGATCGTTCAAATGCTGCAATACGGTTTACGATCCTCCGATCAGAAACTGGGTGTTCGACAGTACATTCCTGGATCCGACGCGTCTCCCGCCGGGCACACCGTTCTTCCAGTATGTACAAACGACGGGTTTCCAGAGAACGAACAACTGATCTGAGGCGAGATCCGGCAGGAAGGGCGGCTTTCGGCCGCCTTTTTTGCTGTTCATTGAGTGTCCGGGTACTTTGTTTTCCGAACTTCGGCTTTGTGTTATCGTATCCTTGTCTAAGGTTTGCTGTGTCGGTTCAGGCATCCTTAAACTGAATGAGAGAGTTAGCTCTTAACAACTGCCGTCTCGATAAGAGATATGATATTCGCGAGCATCTCAAATGCGGCAGCTACGCGGAGATCTTTTTGGCGAAGGATATACTCGCATCTCCTCAGTCACCTCACAGTCTAGTCGTGATCAAGGCATTGAATGTCTTCCTGCAGGATGACCTCGATGCTCACTTGGAACGCACTCTGGTCGAAAATTTCCAAAATGAGGCCGTTGCGCTGGACCGTGTCCGACATCCAAACATAATCAGTCGTCTGGGACACGGCACTGCCAGGGACCTCAGAGGGGCTGTGTTTCACTATCTCGTGCTCGAGTATCTCGCGGGAGGCGACCTTCAGAGCCTGATCCGGCACGAAAAAGTTCAGTTGCAAAGGGCATTGGATTATATTGAGCAGACGTGTTCGGGATTGGGGCATGCCCATAAAAACGGGATCATCCACCGGGACATAAAACCGCAGAATCTGTTGCTTACCGGTGACCGCTCAACTGTTAAGATCGCGGACTTCGGTGTCGCCCGATTTTCGGCGATGGACTCGCCGATCACAAAGGTCGGCACAAATATATACGCCCCGCCCGAACATAGCCCGCTGTCTGGTACCGATCGTTTAGACGATCCTTCGAGATCCTTGACACCCGCGGCAGATATTTATTCGCTCGCGAAGACTTGCTTTACGTTACTGACCGGGGAATCTCCCCGCAATTTTGGTAACCGAACGATAACCAGCCTTCCCGAATCGGTGATCAGCGAGGATTGGGCCGAAGAATTTCTGAGAGTGGTCCGACGGGCGACCGAAAGGGAGCCGGGGGCGCGGCACCAATCGGTCGAGGAGTTTTGGAGCGATCTTGCTTCGGTTCGGCAGATCGCCGCCGATGGCGAGTTTTCGACACTCGTTCGGACTCGAGCGGCGGTTCCGCAGCCGCACGTCTCCCGTGGCTACACTCCGATAGCGCCCGGGCTGCCGCAATTCGCCGCTTCAAATGAGGCTTTGCCGATATACGCGCGGCCGGACTATTCACCGCCCCGGCCGGTCGAACAGCCTGACTATCGGGATCTGGTGAAACATAAGGAAGTTAATGCTCCGATCACACGATCTGAAGCGGCCAAGGTCCCGCCTGTTCCAGCCGCCCCACCGAGGCCCAAACCGAGGAGGCTGCGGCGTTTTGCGACATTTGGCGTTGCCGTTGCGCTCTTTACAGGTGCACTGTATGGAACGGCGGTCTATATGCGTGGCAAGGGAATGCTGCCTTCGATCTCGAACCCGTTCGTGACAAAGACCGCGGGT
>CAYSMU010000591.1:0-1995 GCA_964432145.1 uncultured Chloracidobacterium sp. | reverse complement strand
CTTCAGTCTGGAGGTCTCTGATGCTTCGTCTAATGAGCGTTGCCGATCCGATGTGCGTCGGTTGTCGCGAGGCAGTTCGACAGTGATCGTCGTGCCCTTGCCCTCGATACTCCGAACGTTAATAACGCCGTTGTGGTCTTTGACGATCTGATAGACAATGGAAAGCCCCAGACCCGTGCCGCCCGAGGTCGAATTTGCGAACGGCTCGAATAGCTGCTCAACCTGTTCCGGCGACATTCCGCGGCCCGTATCCTCAAAGCAGATCCTGATGCGACTATTCGGTATTGTCTCGAGAGAGATGTTAAGCTTTCCGCCCTCGGGCATCGCCTGCAGGGCGTTGCGCGCGAGATTCCAGAATATCTGCTTCAATTGCGACGAGTCTGCCGAGACCACTACAGGATCGTCGCCTACGTTTGCGGTGAGTTCGTGGTCTTCGCGTACGTCGGGACTGTGGCGCAGCAGCATCATTGTCTCTTCGATAGCCTCACCAACATTAACGTCCGCGAAATTTCCCGCTGCCGGCCGCGCATAGCCGAGGAAATTAGTGATAATGCTGTTGAGACGGTCGGATTCCTTGAGGATAATATCCATCAATCCAGCCTGACGAGATTCGGGCGGTGTGTTCGATTCCAAGACCTGGATGGCTCCTCGCATTGCTCCGAGCGGATTTCGTATCTCATGAGCGAGTCCTGCGGCCACGCGTCCAACAGCCGCGAGACGGTCCTTGCGGCGGACGCTTTCCTCCATCGAACGGATCTCAGTAAGGTCCTGAAACGTGACGATCAGTCCGGTCGCTTCGTGATCTTCGGAGAAGAGCAGTGAAACGCTGAAGCCAATACGAACCGCAAAACCATCGGGCGTCAAGAGGTCAGCCTCAAAACGGGGCAATTGCTCACCGTCACCGGCCGCCGCGAGCGAGAGGTCGATCTGTTCGCGAATATCCCCGAAAAGATCGTAGATCGAACGTCCCTGCATCTGATCCAGCCGGTAACCCGTTATCTCGGTCGCCGCCGCGTTAAAGGTGTAGATATTCCCGTCGAGATCGGTCGTGATCAGCCCAGAGCGGATCGATTCGACGATGCGTTCGTGTACGGCCCGCAGATTGGCCAGGGTTTTCGTGGCTTCTTCTAGTTCTCTGCCCGAATCTCGGCGATCCGAAAGCCTCGAGGCCAGGAGTCCGACAACGAGCAGGGCCACGACGTGAAAACTGACTATTTGGATCGCTTTACCGACGGCCTGTACCGTTCCCGATGACTCGATCACCGCGGAAAGGGTAAGGACAGAAAGCCCGATCAAACATGCGGCACAGAATGTCGCCACCAGTAGTGTCGTAAGCGGCCTGAGAAAGAAACTGGCAACGCTTATTAATACGATATACAGCGTAATATACGGAGATGAGAGGTCGCCGGTACGCCAAATGAGCCATGTGATCAGCAGAGCGTCGAGAATGAACTGGGCCCGTATCTGAAGCTGATAGCTCGAACTAAGCCTCAGCAGGAAGAAATAGACAATGGTCAACCCTACCGAAATGACGAAAACCAGAAAAAGCCCTTGAGGGAAAGTCTCAAACGAAAGTCTGAACGTGCCGCTATACCAGAACCATATAGTGACCAGGAGCAAAAATATCACCATCAGCCGGCCGATTATCAGCGTTTGGATCCGTGACATTTGCTTTTGATTTGTAGTGCCGGATTTTTCGTCTAGAATATTCATATCCGCGAAAGAGATATGGAAAACACTGAAATTCTGGGCAATTCGCCCGCTCACGACAAGCGGCCCTGGGGCAGCTTCACCGTGCTGGACGAAGGCGAAACATACAAAGTAAAGAGGATCGAGGTTATGCCGGGAAAACGCCTGAGCTATCAGCAGCATTCCCACCGTGCCGAACACTGGTTTGTTGTGTCTGGCACAGCTAAAGTAACATTAAATGGCATTGAAATGATAGTCAAAATCGGGGAAGCGGTCGATATTGGCCGCGGCGACGCTCACCGTGTT
>CAYSMU010000590.1:0-1998 GCA_964432145.1 uncultured Chloracidobacterium sp. | reverse complement strand
CAGACTCCGCATCCTGTGCAAATGTCGTAATGGAAGCGATAGCGATTGCCGGTGCCAAGCTTTTCGATCGCCTTTTCGGGACAGGCTCCAAAGCATCCGTCGCACTCGAAGCAATTTCCGCATGAGAGACAACGCTGTGCCTCGTATCGAGCCTCGGCTTCGCTCAATCCGGCAACGATCTCGCCAAATCCGGCAACAGCTTCGACCGGATCGACGTGCGGCTGCTCTCGCGGATCGGCGACGGTTTTGTACCAGACGTGTAGCTGCTCGATGGTGACGAGCCGATTGTTTGCGGGCTTCTCGTACGTAATTCCTCGAAGCCATGCGTCGATATTCCGGGCGGCCTTTTTGCCGTGACCGGCTGCGATCGTCACCGTTCGTTCGCTCGGTACCATGTCGCCGCCGGCGAAAATGCCGGGATGGCCGGTCATCATTCCGTTGTCGACGACCACGGTCCCATCGTCCTTGAATTCGATACCGTCAATTCCCTGCAAAAAGCCGGTTTCCGTATCTTGCCCAAGAGCGAGTATGAGCGAGTCGGCCTCAAGCGTTTCAAACTGCCCGGTCGGCACCGGCCGCCCGTCTACGACCTCCATTTGCTCGACCGTGATCGATGTGGAATCGAGATTCTTGATCGTCCGGAGCCAGTGGATCTTAACGCCTTCGCTCAAGGCTTCATCGGCCTCAAAATCATGTGCGGGCATATGCTCGCGGTCTCGGCGGTAGATAATGAGTGCTTCCTCCGCACCGAGCCGTTTAGCTGTTCGCGCGGCGTCCATCGCTGTATTGCCGCCACCATAAATAGCTACGCGGCGTCCAAGCAGCGGTCGTTCGCCGAGCTCCACCTCTTTCAAAAACGTAACGGCGTCGAGTATTTTGCCGGCGTCGCGAGCCGGTATATCCGTCTTCTTGCCTATATGAGCTCCGATCGCGACAAAAACGGCGTCGAACTTCCCTTCCTTCATTTCGGTAGGAATATCGGTGACTTTGTAATTCAACCGGATCTCAACACCCAGCTGCTCGATCCGCTTTATCTCGGCTCGCAGAATGTCGCGAGGCAGCCGATATGCCGGAATGCCAAACGTCATCATTCCACCGGCAACGGGTCCGGCCTCATAGATCGCGACTTCGTGCCCGAGGCGTGCGAGATGATAACTGGCCGTAAGGCCGCTCGGCCCGGCACCGATGACGAGAACACGTTTTCCCGTCGCTTCTTTCGGTTTTGGGAATTGCCATCCCTCTTCGATCGCCTTATCGCCAAGGAACCGTTCAACCGCGTGAATGCTAACCGAGCTGTCGATCGAATCGCGATTGCATGCGGTTTCGCAAGGGTGATAGCAGACGCGTCCGTGGATCGCGGCGAGCGGGTTGTCTTCCGTTAGCCTTTTCCACGCGTCGAAGTACCGGCCCGCCTGAGCCAGGTCGAGCCATGCCTGGATATTCTCGCCGGCGGGACATGCCCGGCTGCAGGGCGGAAAATAGTCTACATATACCGGACGTTTCGAGCGGACCGCTCCCGTTCCGGCACCGTGTTGTTCTAATTCGGGCCTGGTTGTGAGGTCTGTTTGCGTGAAAGCCATATAATACTCTCCGCAATCACTACCAAGATGCGTGCCAAACGGACGGCACGCGGCAAATCCGAGATGTTCCTTGAATTATGGTGGGTTATCAACGTTGAGATAGCAGCAGGGAGGCGAAAACCAGAGAGGCCATGGCGAAAAATCTCTCGAATGCGAATTTTTTCACACTAAATCGAGTCGGATCGGATCTTGGATCGGAGGTCCTGCCGGTTATGTCGCGGGTATCCAAAAAGGGCGACCGCTATTCATGACCTTCTTCAACCCGAGGCCCGGAAGGTCCTTTTCCTGCACGCCGAGATAGGTAAAGTGCGGCAAATCGGAGCTGACAGTTTGAAACCATCCGTATTTTGCCAGGATCGCGCGCACGTCAGGATTATCGAATTCCTTTACATCGAAAGCCAGCATTGAAATATGTTGT
>CAYSMU010000589.1:0-2016 GCA_964432145.1 uncultured Chloracidobacterium sp. | reverse complement strand
TTCGGCGTTGAGGCCTGCTTGCTTGTAGAGTGTTTCGGAGATCGCCCAGCGTTCGACCGGGGTCTTTCCAAAAAGGGGATAGATAAGGTCGCGGTCTTCCTGGTCGTACGAGTCGTCAAACGGGACGGAATCATTTGTATCCTTTGCGCCGAGAAAAACGAAAAGAGGGACCTTGCGCAGAGTTTTAAGATCGAGCCCTTTGCCGGTAACCGCCTTGATGTCGGCAACCCCGATCGGGTATCGAAGAGCCTTCTCCCGATACTTGGCGACCGGGGCGATCGGCCAACCGCCCGGAGAACCGATAGCGGCGCCCTTGACGCGATCGGGATGCAGAAAGGTAAAGCGGTTGGCGAACATTCCCTGAGCCGAAAAGCCGTTTATCAGTATGCGCTTATCAAATGTCAGCCCGTCTTTTGCGAGCTTTGAGCGAGCGTCATCGATCATCGCGACCATCTGCAGGTCGAGGCGGCGATACTCTTTCTTGTCCGTAACCATCGTGTCGCGGTCAAGCGCGTGGGTGTAGATCCGCCAGTCCCTTTCGGGCCGAGGGAATACGGGCATCAGGATCGCGATCTTGAGCAGTGAGGCGATCGCACCGTTCATTGACATCCGCTTTCGGACGTCCGCATCGTGCACGGCAAAATCGTCGCTGTTCTTGCCGGTATTGTTTGGAACGACAAGGATCGTTTGTACCTTTTTCTTTTCATCGGCGGCCTTTAGTTCGGGCGGGACATAAAGATAATACGGGTAGGTGAAGCCCGCGGCCGCGTTGCCGTCGATCCGCTGATAGTCGGTTTCGGTCAGCGGTGCGGCAGCCTGCGAATTTGCGGCGGTTAATGCCGCGAGACAAAGAAATAGGGCACAAACGAGTCGATTCATAACTTCGTCGTTTTACGCCCACATGTCAAAAAAGTTCCCTCGGATCAGGAGGAATGGTCCGCGACGATCAGCCATTTTCCGCCGATCTTTCGCCAAAGCAGCGTGAATTTGCCCTTCGGCTCGTCCTTTTCCCTCTTTAGATGCCAGCTTCCGGTGATAAATGCGGCATCCCTTGAGAGCACCTCTATCTCGAGGTCGCTAAAGGTCAGTTTGCCCATTTTCTCGGGCGTTCCGTAGGTTTTTTTGTAGTTGTCCAGCGTCGGCTGCCAGCCGTAGGTGATGCGGTCGCCCGAGACAAATTTGAGCTTGTCGGACTTCCAGTATCCGACCATGAATGCCTCAAGGTCGCCGCGGTTCCAGGCGGCGGCCTGATCGACCATGACCTTGCGGATGGCTGCGGCGTCTTTGCTTGATTGGGCTGCGATCGTCGCGAAAGCAATTGTCAGAAAAATGAATGAGAAGACGACTTTCATAATTTATTTTACCGCGTTCGGCACACTCCCTAGCAGTCGTGTTTTCGCCATTAAGCCGTTGCAAGCTTTGGGCTCGACGGCCGAAAGTAGAGGTTTGTCCAAACGAATGAGAACAGAAAAACAATAATTACAGCCATGAGCTGCAGCGACGGTTGATACAGCCCGTTAAAAGCGACGATCGCATAAAATGTCGCAATTATGCGGAAATTCTCGGATATCCAGAGCCACCCTTTTGCCTCGAGGATGCCGCTCCAATTGATGATGTGCCACCACAGAAGGCCGGCCCCGATCCATCGCTGGGCGGTACTCCAGCCCATCAGGTTTGAGATCACGCCCATCATCAGGAATACGCCGACGACTAGCTGGATGATCAGATAAACCCGCGCATTATCGAACATCGGCGGCCGAAACTTGACCTGATTCTCAGTCGTTATCTCAACCATCTGTTTTTCCGGCAGCCCACGAGGCCGCCATCCGGCGGGCATGAACCAAACCCTCAGCTTGTCCCACCAATACGGTGCCGCGACCGCGTATTGCCATAATACGATAAAGAAATGAAAGTTGATGCGGACAGGGTTCCAGCTCTTCGGGTGGTCGTAAATGCCGTACACCACCTTTTCACGTTCCTCGGCAAAGGAGCCGAACATCTTATCCCAGATGATAA
>CAYSMU010000588.1:0-2018 GCA_964432145.1 uncultured Chloracidobacterium sp. | reverse complement strand
GTACGACTCTACAAGTTCGCGCATTCTTACCTTGAACCGCGACCAGACGTCACCGTCTTGCTCTACCGGGATCTCAAAATCGTAGGTCTCATAACCCGTGTACGGATTATGCCTGCGCAGGTCGAGTTCGACGCCGCTGCCGCGAAGGCTCGGACCGGTCAGGCCCCAATCTATTGCGTCTTCCTTCGAAATAATGCCGATGCCCTTAGTTCGACTGTGCCAGATCGTATTGCCCGTGATCAGCGTATCAAAGGTATTAAGAGCGTCGGGGAAATTGTCCAGAAACTGACGCACCCGGGCTTCAAAGCCCGCCGGGAGGTCCATCATCAGGCCGCCGATACGGAAATAGCTAGGCGTCATTCGACCGCCGGACGCTGCCTCTATAAGGTTCAGGATCTTTTCGCGTTCCTTAAACGTGAACCAGAACGGAGTCATTGCTCCCATGTCGAGGCACGACGTTCCGAACCAAACCATGTGCGACGCGATCCGCTGAAGTTCGCACATCAGCACGCGGATGACCTGAGCACGCTCGGGAATTTCGAGGCCGAGCAGCTTTTCAGCGGCCATCACATAGGCGAGATTGTTGCCAAGCGGATTGAGATAGTCCATCCGGTCGGTGATGACAATGCCCTGCTGGTATTTCTTGTATTCAAAGAGCTTCTCCATTCCCGTATGGAGATAACCGATGTCAGGAATGGCCTTTAGAACCATTTCGCCATCCAGGCGAAGGTCAAGCCTAAGCACACCGTGTGTAGACGGGTGCTGTGGTCCCATCGAGAGCGTCATCTGTGACTCGAGGGCACTATCAAGGACCATTGGCTGGCCCGGAATGTTTTCAACAGCAGTCGCCATAAACTAATTCAGGCTGTAGGGCTCGTAACCCCGAAGCGGATAATCCTTACGCAGAGCGTGTCCGTCAAAATCACTCGGCAGCAAAATACGTCGCAGGTCCGGGTGGCCGTCAAATTTGATCCCCACAAGGTCGAATGTCTCGCGCTCGTGCCATTCGGCGGTCTTCCACACCTGGGTCACAGTAGCGACATGCGGATCGTCCTCTGAAAGCACTACCTTCAGGCGCAGGCGCTGATAATGAGTAGTCGAGAACAAATGGTAATTCACCTCGAACCGCGGATCCTCTTCGGGGCCGCGGTCGGCACCACAAAGGTCGGCAAGCATGTCGAAGCCAGCCTCGCTTTTGAGATATTCACAAACGTCCACGATCGCCTCGCGGGGAACAAATATCGTTATTTCACCATGGGCCTCGACAACATTCGACGTCCAGGCCGCATTCTTCGCTTTCAGTTTTTCGACAAAATCCATTAAGGATGCCATAACGTCTATTTACTTTTCTGCCACTCGGCTCGCCATGTGCCGTTGACGACATCTTTGCCGAACCATCGTCCCTTAGAGATCAGTTTTCCGAGATCGCTGACCCGCCCCGAGTATATAGTTTTCATTATCTCGCCACGTTCGCTTTTAACTGCATATCCGCGAAGTGAGAGTTTGCCGCTTGCGGGGTAGAACGTCCCATTGACGTATTCGCGGCCGGAATCTTCGACATCCTTCGAACTCCAACGAAAGACGCCACGGATCTCATAGTTACGTCCAACGCGCACCCGCTTTGTGAGGGTGAAGCCGGCTCTCCACCTAACCCCATCGTCGTCGCGTCCCGAAACCTTCCAAACGCCTGCCCTCGGGGGTGTCCACGCAGGCTGGGCGGTAACCGAATGCGGCAGAATGCACAACGCCGCGAGTGCTATCGAAAAAAGGGCGACAAGCTTCCACATTATGAACTCTTTCGGCGCTCGTGTTTTGACGGGACCGAATACGGTCGCGAAGTTTCGCCCTTTGCTACTTCATACTGCATTTCACGCTCGAGTGCTGTGTCCTCGGTCACAGGTAGCGTGCCCGGCACGATGGATTCGCGAGATTCCGCTTCGAACGTGTCGCGCCGGTCCTTGACCGATTCCTTCATGATCTTTTCCTGCAGCATCGTGATCGCGTGGACAAGCATTTCG
>CAYSMU010000587.1:0-2019 GCA_964432145.1 uncultured Chloracidobacterium sp. | reverse complement strand
AACATCCATTTGATCCCTCTGCGTTCGACGCCGATCGAACGGAGGATCGCTATCTCTTTCCAGCGTTGGTTAACGCTGATGCTGAACGAATTGAAAATAATGAATATCCCGATGCTTAGTGCCAGGATGCTCATTATCGTGAACCCGACGTGAAGTGTGGTTACGGAATTCTCCAGGCTCTTACCCCTTAGATTTGGCCTCACCACGTCGACACCTGTGCCCAATCTTGACGCCAATTGCTGCTGGACCGAGTCAACGTCGGCACCGGCGGCGGTCGCGATGTCGATACGATCGATCTTTTTTGGGCGTCCAAATACATCCTGGGCCGAATAAATGTCCATCACCGCAACGTTGCCGTCATAGACCTCGCCGATGCCGGCCGACGCAAAGATGCCGCGCACTGTCAGTTCGACCCTGCCGGTCTGAACGTCCACCGTGAATTTATCTCCGTCTTTGAGCCCGAAACGCTCTGAAAATGTTCGGGTCACCGCAACAGAATCTTTGCGATTGGAAAAGGCGAGCGGATTCCTGACGACGAAATTGGCTTGATCGACGGTGTCGTTGTACAGGGTCAGATCGCTTGCGGTATCGAGGCCCATGATGAGCAGCCGCGTGCCGCCGCCGAGGGGCGTTGTGGCCAGTGTTTCCGTGACCGGCTCAGCGATCGCGACACCCGGCACCTCGCGAGCCGCCTTTACGGTGTCCATTGGAAAGCCTGCTTCGGCGGAAACGATCTGGAGCGTCGCCTTGCCGGCGAGCTTTTCGATCGTCCCGTTAAGAGAATCAACGAGGGTCTGATTTGCCGTCTGGATCGCAAAGAAAACTGCGACGCCGAGGGCAATGCCCGCCGTAGTGAGAGTGAGGCGCAGCTTGTGGCGTTGCCAGTCTCGCAGGATTATCAGGGCAAGGGCTCGTATCATCGCGTCATCCTGCACCATTCTCGACGATCCGGCCATCTAGAAGCGTGATCCGGCGTTCGCACCTCTCGGCTGCATGTTCGTTGTGCGTAACGAGGATCATTGTGGTGTCAAACTCGCCGTGGATATCATCGAGCAGATGAAGTATCTCCTCACCAGTTGCAGAGTCGAGATTGCCGGTCGGTTCGTCGGCCAGCAGCAGCGGCGGATCGAAGACCAGCGCCCGTGCAATGGCAACCCGCTGACGCTCGCCGCCGGACATCTCATCCGGCCTGTGATCGATCCGCTCTGTCAATCCGACCCGATCAAGCACTTCGGTCGCCCGGGCATTAGCTTTGCGCGTTCTCACACCCTTGAGTCGAAGCGGTAATGAGACATTCTCGAGCGCGGAAAGCGTCGGCAGCAGGTTGAACGTTTGAAAGATCATACCGATCCGCTCACGCCTGAGACGGGTTCGGTCGTCGTCGTTCATCGTCGCGAGGTCCCGGCCGTCGATCAGCACACGGCCCGATGTGGGCACATCGAGGCCGCAAATAATATTGAGTAATGTGGATTTGCCCGAACCGGACGGGCCCATGATGGCAATGCGCTCGCCGCGATGGACCGTGAGATCCACCGAGTCCACTGCACGGACTTTTCCTGCCCCTTCAAACGTCTTGCAGACTTTCTCCAAGGCGACCGTTATTTCGTTCATCCCACGCGTCAAATTCACAAATATGTCTTAATTTGAAAAGACGCGCGGATTTACGCATAATGACCCGTAAATTCGCATACTGGCCGGTCCGCTAACGCCCTTTAAGAGAACGCTTTAATATATGGGTAAAGGCCGCGAAATGTAAAGGAGGTAACCCGAATGCGTGCTATCGCTTTGATGCTATTAGCGCTTGGAGGGTTTGGATGCTCACCTGCTCCAACGACTTCTGACCCTGAGCAAGTCAAGGTCGAACTGGCGGCACTGGAACGCCGCCTGATATCGGCGGTCCAGCGAAAAGACACGGCGACGCTAAACGAGATCTGGGACGACGAGTATTTCGGAACGGCTCCGAACGGTCGGACCGTCACTAAGAAAGATCTGATGGCGGCGGTCAATGACGGCGTAATA
>CAYSMU010000586.1:0-2025 GCA_964432145.1 uncultured Chloracidobacterium sp. | reverse complement strand
GCCGTAACCGTATAGCCGTTGTTCTGATTACCGCCGGCACCGCCCATCAAATAGCCGATACCGCACGCCGCTGTAGAATTGGTGAGCATATCAACGAGGTCCGCCTTTAGATTATTTCGTGCGGTCGCGGCCTCGGCACTCGACCGCAAATTACTGAGCTCGGAGCCGAAATCGCCTGTTTCGGTCAGTGATGTCAGTTGTGCACCGACAAGTTGAACTCGCTGCCTGATCCGGCTGTTGATATATGCGGTATTGGTGGCGTCTATAGCCTGTTGCGCAACTGTCTGGGCCTGAGCGTCACCACCAAGCGAATTCCTGACCGCCGCCGTATACAGCACAAGCACGTCGATCCTGTCACCGGAATCGGTCGTTGCCGAAGGTGTTTCTTTGATCGGGTTTGCCGCTTCGCCCTTGACACCGCCCGCACATTCCGGAAACGCGGTTTGATCAAGTTCTACAAGAAAATGCTTTTCGCCGCGGGGTATGATCTCATAAACCGCATCGGGCGAATAGATCAAACCCGCGACATGGCCTTTGTGAAATGTAAGAACGACATCGCCATCGAACTTTCCGGCCCTGATCTTGCCGCGCCATGTTGCTTCATCGAGTGACCGCATTTCGGTACCGGTACGGTCAGCGTCAAAGGCTCTTCCGTCAAACAAAGACAGCGACAATCTGCCCGCACTCTGTATCGAAGAAAGGCTCTCTTGTGAAAAGACGATCTCGGCCTCGCGTTTACTGGCGACAGAGCTTTTTTGAGAGGCGTTGACCACGACCGGCGAGGTGTCTAACCGGAAGAGAGCTGCCGCCTTAGTCGTGCCCGAAACCTGGCCGCTCACGGACACTGCAGCAGCGAGAATGAGACCAAATACAAGCCATCTCATAGATCTACCTCTCATCAATAATAAATGTCGGCACCATCCCGCCGCCGGAAGACACGTTTGCAAGTTCGGTCGAAGAAAGCCGGGTGAACGCCGAGCCGACTTTACCAAGAAACAACAGCGGGTCGAGATCGACGAGCTGCTCGGTCATCTCCCAGCTCCCGGCTTCGTCCGTGATCATCGGGAACATCTCTTTCGCTGTTTTGACCCTTTCCTGGACGAGGTAATCGCCATCGATTAGGGCTTCTTCGATCGCTGCGTCCCATTCGGCTGCACTCGAGTTCCAGCCGATATAAATGCCGTGGCCGCCGTAATCGTCATTGGGCTTGAGCACGAGTTTGTGCGAGTTCCTCCTCGTCCACTCGACCAGATCGATCCTGTCGCCGTGATTCTCAGTAAATTCTTCGCGAAACTTGCGTGTCCACGGTATATGAGCATCGATCGCGGCGAGTTCGGCTGCGTCGAAAAGATGCTCGTATCGTTCGTTGGTCAGGACCCCGAAAATCGCCTTTTTGTGGACCAGCTTGCCGCGAAAACTGTTGACCATACAGACTGCACCGGCCCTACATGCATCGAGCAACGCCGGGTATTGGTCAATTATCGGAAGATATTCATTTACAAGAAGTCGCTTATAGACAATGTCGATCGCCTTGCCGCCATGTGAAAGCCGGCCGTGGCTGAATTCGAGTTCGTCGGGCGAACATATGATCGACGGGAACCCATTGGCCTCGAAAAACTCTTTGAAAAGTTCAAATTCCTTGATCGTTGGCAGGTCTTTAAGATCGACGATCGCAATGACGGGTTTGTGGTCGGAGCGATGCCCGGCAAACTCGGCGTAACATCGAAGAAGTACATCCAGCATCTTGGAACGGCCCTCGAACGACGATATCTTATATCGCTCGGTGAATCGCTTCATTACCGGCAATGCCTGAAAGATCGTGCTCGCGGAATCGGCATACGCAATGCCCGCCGGGCTCTCGCCGTTAAGCTCGACGTAACTATATGAATCCTCCGCGAGGAACGAATCCAGACGCGATGTCGGCGAAACATGCGAATAACCCGGATCGATCTTGACCAGTTCCCGTTCGAACTCGGTTACACCGAGTTCGTCGAGGATCTCGTCACTGTCGACCGCGGCATCCTT
>CAYSMU010000585.1:0-2031 GCA_964432145.1 uncultured Chloracidobacterium sp. | reverse complement strand
GCGTTGGCACGAGGACGACCTGGCCGGCCGCCTGATACGCGAGGCCCGCGACGCCGCTGACGGCGGCGAAGAATGGGAGCTCGTCTCGCTGCCCGCTATCGCAGAGCCGCCGGGATTAGCGGGCGGTGCGGAGGCCGGTTCAAATGACGTGTCGACAACCTTTCCTGGCGGTATTGCCCTGCCGGTGCGCAAGCGGGTCAAGACCTACGTGGTCAACGGAGACCGCCGCATCATACGCACATTGGGGGCGCCGCGGCCGGGCTTTGAATACATCGACGACCCTGCATACAAGGCCGCAGAGGCCGCTAAGGAAGCCGCCCGTCGCGAAGAACGGCGGCGAAAGCGGCTCGGCCTGCCTCCCGTCGAGGCCGCCACCGTCGAGGAAGGTTATGTACCGGATAATGCGGTAAATGAGGGCGAAAAAGTTGACCGCGATGGCGAGTGCGGCCAGCCGACGGACCCGAATTGGCGCGACCCGATCGGGCGGCGCCCGGGCGAGGCACTCTGCCCAAAGCTCTTTCCGGTCTCGTCGCTGCTCAAGTATAAAAAGAAGCTCGGCACATATTCATTTTCGGCGCTCTATCAACAGCAGCCCGTGCCGGCCGAGGGCGGGCGATTTAAGCGGGCATGGTTTCGAAAGATCATCGACGCTCCGCCGCCGGGTTTGAGATGGAAGCGCGGTTACGACCTCGCGATCTCGACGCGTACATCGGCCGATTACACGGCGAGTTTTCGGTGTGCCAGGGACGCGGCCGGAAACCTGTACATCGCGGACGGTTATCGCTCGCGGATCGAGTATCCCGAGCAGCGGCGCTACATTCTCGAACGTATGGCCGTCGAGGCCGATACCGAGCACGGTATCGAGGACGCGATTCACGGCCGTGCGGTAGTCCAGGATCTGAGGTCGATGCGCAGCATCAGCCACCGTCCGCTTCGCTCGATCAGGGTCGAGAGCGATAAGCTCACACGCGCCCTCGCATGGCTCAACCTCGCCGAGGAAGGCCGCGTCTATCTCGTGCGCGGGCCGTGGATCGACGAGTTTGTGGACGAGGTCGGCAGCTTTCCCTCGGGCCGCCACGACGACCAGATCGACGCCGTCTCGCTCGCGGTCAGAATGATCGCCGAGAACGTCGGCCGCGCGAAGGCATGGGGATTTTAGATGCGGGCAGAGCTTCTCGGAGGCCGGTGTATACCGGTGCGGACGAATGTTGGTATCGTTAGAGATCATTGATCTCGAGTCACAACAGTCACAATGGAAGGGGTAAATCTTATGAATATCCGGATGACAAAATCGCGACGCGGCACGATCTTTGAGGCTCTCTGTGATCTGTGCGGCCAACCCATCGAGCTTTCGGAGACGTGCACTTACCTTACGCCGCAGAGCCCCAAAAAGGGCGAAAATCTCGTCTGCCACGGCGAATGCGGCAGGAACAGATCGGCGCCCGGCTATTGGGCGCAGATGCACCGCGTCCGCTGGCTTCTCGAGGAACTCCTCGACAATCACCGCCAACGCTATCCGGTCCTGACCGAATTCCTCGCCACGCTGCCCAACAGCCAAAAGCAGGAATGAGCAGGCGTCGTTTAACGTTTCTGTACGAGAACGTACATATCCCGGCTGCCGCGTTGGTGTAGGCTCGTCTTAATGGAGATATTTATGAACGATATGAACGATCTTGGGCCGGACGTGCCGAAAGACCCGGTCACGCGCCCGGAAGTGCCCGACAACCCGACCCCGACCGAACCTGAGGGATTTCCGGATCCGGTTTGGCCGAATGTGCAATCGCGCTCATGATCATCGCATTGGCGAGTTCGATCGCGCTTTTCGTACGGTATCGAATGCTGGGGGCCGATCCGCCTCTTGCGATCCGCCGTTTCCTCCTGAGACGGAGCCGATCCCGGAGAAAGAGCCAGTTCCGTCATTCCCGGAACCCATCCCCGGCACACCGCCCGATGCGTATTTTCACGGGAAGCAATGATCTTGACGTCGGCGGCTGCAATTCGGCAGTGAGTTCAAACTGGGGCTGTCTGTAC
>CAYSMU010000584.1:0-2042 GCA_964432145.1 uncultured Chloracidobacterium sp. | reverse complement strand
TAGCCCATGATCTCAAAATCTCCTTTCGGAACCGTATTGAATCTCTGATCCGACGTCAGATCGAGGCTCGCCGCGGAGACAAGGTTGTCCTCGAGTTCGACGAGCGTGCCTTCGTCGAAGTGCGGACTTTCCTTAATGAAAAACAGGCTGTATTTCGGCGGCTGGTCCATTCGGGAGCACTATTTCAGACTTGCGATCGCCTTTTCGACGACGAACTCGTTTTGTGAGAGTGCATCGGCGGCTTTTTCACGGCCTACTTTGCAAGCGTTCATCACCAAAGCAACGCGAAGATCGTCTCCGGCGGCATCCATCAGTTTGGCTGCGGCCCGTTCATCAAGGCCCGTTTCCGCCATTAGGATGCGCAAGCTGCGTTCCTTGAGTTTGATATTCGACGACCTGACATTCGTCATCCGATTGCCTTTTACATAGCCGAGACGGATCATTGCGACGGTCGAGATCATGTTGAGAACGAGCTTTTGGGCGGTTCCGGCTTTCATGCGGGTCGAGCCGGTGATGGCCTCGGGGCCGACGACGGGAACGATAGCGATCTCGGCTGCCTTTGTGATGGCCGAATCGGGAACGCAGGTGATGCACGCGGTAAAACAGCTGATCCCGCGGGCGTAATCCAGGGCTCCGATCGTGTAAGGAGTGCGACCCGACGCGGCGATGCCTATCACGGAATCATTTGCCGTGATGCCGCGTGCCTTCAGGTCTTCGGCACCGGCGTACCGATCGTCTTCGCTCGATTCCGTGGCTTTGTAGAGAGCGTCGTAGCCGCCCGCGATAACTCCCTGGATCAGATCGTACGAAACCCCAAACGTCGGCGGTATCTCGGACGCGTCAAGTACACCGAGACGGCCGCTCGTGCCGGTCCCAACATAAAAAAGGCGGCCGCCATTTTGGAGGCGTTCGACGACTTTGTCGATCACGGCTGCGACCTCTGGCAGGACCTTCTCGACCGAAAACGCGACGGTTTTGTCTTCGTTATTGACGAGGCGGACGGCATCGAGCGTCGATACTTTGTCGATCTCGGCTGTGTTTGGATTTTCTTGTTCGGTGACGGGGAGCATCTTTATTTCTTTGTACTGTTGCTGCCGTTCTGCATTGCCATTAATGCCGCTGCGTGCGCCGGCGGCATCTGGGGATCGGTCAAATAAGCTTTCGGGGCTACCGTTCGGATGACTTCGTTCATCGGACCCGTGAGCAACTCGCCCGCCTTAAAGACGCTTCCGACACAGCCGATGGGTACTTTGGACTTCTCGAGCCCGAGCTTTTTAAGTACAGCGACCGCCGCCGTGCCGAGTTCGTTGCCGGCGTCCCGCAGAATTTCGCTTGCGACCTTATCGCCTTCCTGTGCAGTCTCGACCACAAATTTCGCGAAACCGGCGATGCGGCTGTTGTCCATCTGGGGAGCGTAGATCGCGACGATCAGGTTTTCAACGTTGGATGCACGAAAATACTCGGCCGCTCGCTCGCTGAGTTTTGTACGTTCTCCGCGGCCGTCCGAGGCCTTTGCGACGGCGTGGAGAGCCTCGCCTGCGATGCCGCGGCCGCCTCCTTCATCTCCCGCGAGCGGCCCCCAGCCGCCGGCAATGAACTTTTCACCTTTTTCGTTGATGCCTATACAGACCGAACCCGTACCCGCTATAACGACGAGCCCGGCTTTGCCCAGAGTGGTTCCGTAGAGTGCAATGTCGGCGTCGGTCGTGACATATGTTTTTCGAACCCGAAACCGCGATGAAAAACTCTCGCGTACGCGTTCTCTAATGTCCTGACGCCGAACACCGGCGAGCCCGAGCGTCGCCGCGACGATATCTCCGCGAGAAACCCCTGCGCTGTCGCAAGCCGCGTCGATCGCCTTTTCGATGTTCGCGACCGCCGTCTCGACGCCGACCCGTAACGGATTTGACGGGCCGCCCGAGCCCTCGGCGATAATGTCGCGGGCCTCGTTCATCAATGCTATATTTGTCTTTGTGCCGCCGCCATCGACGCCCAGAAATAGCTGATACAGCTGGTGTTTACGGTCCTTATTTGCGGTCGGT
>CAYSMU010000583.1:1138-2051 GCA_964432145.1 uncultured Chloracidobacterium sp. | reverse complement strand
GCTCTCGGCGATCCACAAAATAAATACCTCAAGGTCCAGGTCGCCGGGACGAACGGCAAAGGCTCGGTCTGCGCGTTCCTGAATTCCATCTGTCAAGAAGCGCGCATCAAGACCGGCCTCTACACGTCGCCACATCTCATTTCGATCACCGAGCGCATTCGAATAAATGGCGTCGATATCAGCGAAGACGAGTTCGCACGGATCTCCACGTATGTTCGCGAGACCGCGGAAAGGTTGCTCAGGGAGGGTGCGCTTGCGTATCGCCCCACCTTTTTCGAACAGGTCACGGCGATCGCATTGGCTGCATTTGCCGAAGCTGGGGTCGAAGTCGCCATTCTCGAAACCGGCCTGGGCGGCCGGCTCGACGCGACGACCGCAGCCGATGCCGAGATCGCCGCGATCACGAGGATCGATCTCGATCATCAGGAATATCTCGGTGAAACGATCGAAGAGATCGCGGCCGAAAAGGCGGCAATCATTCACACGGGCTCGAAAGTTGTTGTTGGTAAACAACGCCCCGACGTGATGGGAGTCATACTGGATCGGTGTGCAGAATTCGGGGCTGAACCACTTTTGAGCGAAACACACTCCCTACCGGTCGTGTTTCCGCCGTTGGGGCTTGCCGGACGCCACCAGATAGAAAATGCAGAGGTCGCGGTCATGCTTGCGGAGCTGCTGCAGAAACACTTTTCAATCACTGCCGGGCACATCGCCAGCGGGCTGTCGAACGCACGCCACCCTGGCCGGCTCGAGTATCAGGGCCGGTATCTTTTCGATGGTGCTCACAACATCGGTGGAGCGAATGCTCTTGCGGCATACGTCGGAGAATTTGAAACGCGGCCGATCACAATGATCTTCGGTGCAATGCGTGACAAGGATATTAGCGAGATCGCTAAGAACTTGTATCAGATAG
>CAYSMU010000583.1:776-1128 GCA_964432145.1 uncultured Chloracidobacterium sp. | reverse complement strand
AATAACTCGAGGGCGATGACTGCGGACGAGATCGCCGAATTTATCCCAGCGGAATTCGATCGGGCGCGGTGCTTTATGACACCGAGCGTCGGCGCCGCATTGGCCAAAGCGGTTGAGATCGCAGGCGCGGAATCGATAATTCTAATTACGGGATCGCTCTATCTGGTTGGCGAAGCGAAGAGAATATTGAATAATTAATTGAGTGCGAACATTCCTGTCCGAGATGCGGGCGATGCTCGCATACATCGTTGAATATTGCTGGAAATTTGACGCCGCAAGCGGCGTTTGCGGACAAGAGTGTCCGCGTTCCGTCTTATGCACAAATTAGTTCTCATTCGCCATGGCGAGAGCC
>CAYSMU010000583.1:0-766 GCA_964432145.1 uncultured Chloracidobacterium sp. | reverse complement strand
GGAAGGATGTCGATCTTTCTGAAAAGGGCCGCGAAGAGGCACGGGCTGCGGGGCAGTTGTTGAAGGCAGAGGGGTTTACGTTTGACGAAGCGTACACGTCGGTACTAAAACGCGCTATCCGCACGCTCTGGATCATTCTCGACGAGATGGACCTGATGTGGATACCCGAAACGAAATCGTGGCTGCTAAACGAACGGCATTACGGGGCTCTGCAGGGCCTGAACAAGGCCGAGACGGCGGCTCAATACGGTGAGGAACAGGTTTTGATCTGGCGTCGAAGCTACGACATTCCGCCAGGCGTGCTTGCGGAGACCGATGAGCGGTATCTCGGCCGTGACCCGCGTTATTGCGGCATCGAAAAAGGTAAATTTCCGGGAACTGAGTGCCTGAAAGATACGGTGGCAAGAGTTGTACCTTATTGGGAGACCGAGATCGCACCCAAAGTAAAAGCAGGTAAACGGATCGTCGTCACTGCCCACGGCAACAGCCTTCGGGCCCTGGTCAAGCATCTCGACGGTATCCCCGATACCGAGATCGTCAATTTGAATATCCCGACCGGTGTGCCGCTCGTGTATGAACTCGACGCCGACCTTAAGCCCATCAAAAGCTATTATCTCGGCGATGCCGATGCGATCAAGGCCGCGCAGGACGCGGTCGCCAACCAAGGCAAGGCGAAATAAGGCAAAAGTAAAAAGGCAAAAGTAAAAAGGCAAAAGGCAAAAGTAAAAAGGCAAAAGGCAAAAGTAAAAAGGCAAAAGGCAAAAGT
>CAYSMU010000582.1:0-2055 GCA_964432145.1 uncultured Chloracidobacterium sp. | reverse complement strand
CGATAACGCAGCAGCTTGTCAAAAACCTGCTGCTGACACGCGATCAGACCTGGGAGCGTAAGATCACCGAGGCGTACATGTCGATCATTCTGGAAACGCGGCTAACAAAGCAGGAGATCTTCACGCTTTACGCAAACCAGATCTACCTTGGCCAACAATCGGGTGTGTCCATCTATGGTGTCGGCGAAGCGTCGAACGCGTACTTCGGCAAAGACGTGTCTCAATTGACGCTACCAGAGGCCGCATTTCTCGCGGGCATAATCCGCAGCCCAAACCGATACAACCCGTACAAAAATCCTGATCGGGTGAAAGAGCGCCGCAATCAGGTGCTCGAATCGATGCTCGAATCCGGCGAGATCACCGAGCAGCAGCTTGCCGAGGGCCGGGGCGTCGCGATCGAGCTAAAACAGATCTCGAACACCAAAGACCTGCAGGGAATGCCCTATTTCTCGCAATACGCGATCGAGGAGTTGCCGAAGATGGTAAGCGACCCCGAGGCACTTCAGCACCTTCGTGTATATACTTCGATCGACCCGGACCTACAGCGGATCGCATATGAGACCGTTAGCAAGCGTCTCGCGGCGCTGGACAAGAAGTTTCCGAGAAGGGAATCGGGCACATTGAACGCCGCACTGGTCGCGATCCGTCCAAAAACAGGCGAGATCGTTGCAATGGTGGGCGGCCGCGACTATTTGGCCAATCAGTTCAACCGCGCAACTGACGCTCAGCGACAGCCGGGTTCCGTATTCAAGCCATTTGTTTACGCGGCCGCCATCAATTCGGCTTACGACTCGAGTACGCGACAGTTTACCGCAGCTACGGTATTTAAGGACGAGAAGAAGACCTTTACCTTTGGGAACGAGACTTATTCGCCCGGTAATTTCGGTGACTTCTTTTCAAACAAGGAGACGACGCTTCGCGATGCACTCGTGAAGAGCAAAAACGTCATTACTGTCGATATCGCGATGTCGCTCAACGTAGGCAAAGTGATGAATTTTGCCGCCAAAGCCGGCATGCCAAAGGTCGAAAAGGCGTATCCGTCAATGGCCCTGGGCACCGCCGAGGCGACCCCGCTGCAGGTTGCGACTGCCTACACGATGTTCGCCAATCTCGGTGACCGCGTCCTACCTACGCCGATCACGAGAGTTACATCCGGCGACGGCCGAACTACGATCCAGCCGACGCCTGACAGAAAGAATGTCGTGCGCCCGGACGTCGCCTACATAATGAACGACATGATGAAGGACGTTATCAACCGCGGGACCGCCGCACAGGTGCAGGGCTGGGGATTTCGAAATATTCCGGGGAGGGCGGCATTCGCGGGCAAAACAGGCACGTCGCGAGATGGCTGGTTTGCCGGCTTTACGCCAGAGATCGTTTGTGTGGTCTATGTCGGATTCGACAATGGTGACGATCTCGGAATGAAAGGCTCCGATTCGGCAATGCCTGTGTGGGCAGACTTTATGAAGGAAGCTCTGCGGCTGCATCCGGAATGGAATGGCGACTGGCAGATGCCGGCCAACATACGCAAGGCCGAGATCGATATCCGAAACGGATCGCTGATCCGCGAACTCGACGTATTGGCGACGCCGACACCATCGGCAACGCCATCGCCGACTCCGAAACTCGATCCGACGGATCCATACTACGAACCACCCGGGGTCGCACCGGAGGATATCTTTGTAACGAACGTACCCGTCGAATTTCGCCGCGTCGAGCTGTTTGTTTCGGGAACGGTTCCCAACCGTTCGATCCTGCCGATCAATACCGAGGAAACTGACCCTGACAAAAAGCCTGTCGCTACGCCGACACCGCTTGATCAAACCTGGCAGGAGAGTAGTGAGCCTGAGGTGTCGCCTCCGCGAGGAACCCCTCCGCCGAGAGAGCCGGTGGCCGCGGTGACTGTCATGATCTGTCCGCTGACGGGACTGCGAGCGACGTCAAAATGCCCGGACAAGGAAGCCAAGTCGTTTCGTGCGGGAACGGAACCGAAGGAATTCTGCACGTTTCACAGGTAGCTGCGGCTATCCACGACCCGTAAATATAAACAAACAA
>CAYSMU010000581.1:0-2059 GCA_964432145.1 uncultured Chloracidobacterium sp. | reverse complement strand
CAGGAGTACCGCGAAAAGGTCGCGAAAGCCGCGGGCGATAAGGCCAAACTTCCGCCGCGTGACCTCGCGATGGAAGCCCTCGTCGAGGTCCTCGACAAAAAGCGTGTTGTCCATTTCCATACACACCGTCACGACGACATTATGACGGCGCTGCGATTGCAGAAGGAATTCGGATTTCGCCTCGTTCTCCAGCATGTTTCCGATGCATGGAAGGTAGCAGATGAGATCGCGAAGGCTGGTGTACCTTCTTCAATAATTATGATCGACGCTCCCGGCGGCAAGCTCGAGACCGTTGACGTAGACTACAAGAACGGCGCCGCTCTCGAAAGGGCCGGTGCGTTGGTCGGCTTTCACACCGACGACGGTATTACGGACTCGCGTTGGTTTCTTCGTTCAGCCGGAGTCGCAGTTCGGGCCGGCATGAGCCGTGACAAAGCGATCTACGGAATGACCATGGCCGGAGCGATCATGCTCGATATGCAGGACCGAATCGGTTCCCTCGAAGCCGGCAAAGACGCCGACTTCGTCGTACTCTCCGGCGATCCTCTAAGCATTTACGCCCATGTCGAGCAAACCTGGGTGGATGGAAAAAAGGTGTTTGACCGTTCAGATCCGAAGGACTATGTCTTCGCCGTTGGCGGGGCCGGCGCGTCGGATGACGGCGATACCCACTCGGACATTCATTGCTTTGACGGCGACATCGGAGTTGGAAACTAATGAAGATACGAGATTTCAACGCGAAGTCGCAACGTGGCAAAGACGCAAGGGGTTTTATGGTAAACAGCAACGTCCGATCTTTTCTTCTAAACATTGCGTCTTTGCCAATTTGCGTCTTTGCGTTAATGTTCCTCGTCTCAGCCGCAAATGCCCAGATCGCCGTAAAGGGCGAAACCGTTTATACAATGACGGGTGACCCGATCACGAACGGGGTTGTACTGATCAAAGACGGCAAGATCGAGGCTGTCGGGCCCGCCGCCGCCGTCTCGATCCCGCCTAATTACCGAGTCATCAATGCCAAAGTCGTTACTCCGGGCTTGATAGACGCCCACACGGTTATCGGTTTGAATGGTTACCTCAATCAACCGCACGACCAAATGGCACTCGACGGAGGCGCTTCTTTTCAGCCCGAGTTGCGGGCGACCGATTCGTACAACGCCGAGGAGAAATTGATCGAGGTCGTTCGGCAGTACGGCGTCACGACTATCCACACGGGACACCAGCCCGGTGCACTCGCCTCTGGACAGACGATGATCGCCAAGACCACCGGAAAGAACGTTGACGAGGCGACTATCGTTCCCGTCGCGATGATAGCCGTCACGCTCGGCCCCGGAGCCAATGCGTCGGGCCGCTCGCCCGGCACGCGGGCAAAACAGGCTTCGATGCTGCGTACGGAGCTGATAAAGGCTCAGGAAAATGAGGTGAAGACGGACAAACCGAAAGACCTCAAGTCGCAGATCATGGCACGTGTCATCAGGCGTGAGATCCCGCTGCTCGTCACCGCCGAGGCCGCGCAGGATATCATGACGGCGATCCGTATCGCGAAAGAATTCAACATCAAGATCGTCCTCGACGGTGCCGCCGACGGCCACCTAATTGCGAATGAGATAAAGGCGTCTGGCTTCCCTGTCATTGTTCATGCAACGATGGCCAGACCTGGTGGCGAAAGAGCAAATCTTTCGCTCGAGAACGCCTCAAAGCTAAGAGCGGCGGGCATTCCGATCGCCTTGCAGAGCGGCTTCGAGGGTTATGTGCCGAAAACCAGGATCGTTCTTTTTGAGGCAGGGATGGCCGCAGCGAATGGACTTGGCCTTCGCAATGCTCTCGCGTCTATTACGATCGACGCGGCGAGGATCCTTGGTATCGATAACCGGGTCGGATCGATCGCCGTCGGCAAAGACGCCGACATCGCGATGTACGACGGCGATCCGTTCGAATGGACGAGCCACTGCACTGGAGTGATCATTAACGGGAAAATTGTTAGTGAGGTGATCAAGTAAAAATGAACGACCAAAACGCGGGGCAGCCGCCGCACCAGATGCCGACGGATGCACAATTAATG
>CAYSMU010000580.1:0-2061 GCA_964432145.1 uncultured Chloracidobacterium sp. | reverse complement strand
GGCGACCTTTTTGATCACCATGAACAATTCAACGAGCAGATCGTTATCTTCCGGCAAAAGATGCAGCACCGAAGGTATGTGCCGCTTGGGAATGACCACAATGTGCGTCTCCCAGAAGGGCCGCGTATGACGATACGCTAGGATATTAGCCGTTTCGTAAACGGTATCAACTTCGATCCTGCCGCTTAGCACGTAATCGCAATAAAAGTCTTCGGTCATGAACATACTTTAATATACGGAAGCACGCTGTTAAACTCAGTTTTTGTTCCCCTGGCGATAAATAGATGTTAGATCAAATAGGTTCATTGCCGTTAAGGCAAAAAGTCGGACAACTGTTTTGCATCGGTATTGCCTGCCCTTCGCTCGACCGAGAGACTATAGAACTCCTGAACGATGTGTCGCCGGGCGGCGTATGTCTCTTCTCAAGAAACGTCAAGGAACGGCGCCAGACCCGTGAATTGCTCGACGCGCTTGCTGGTCTCCTGTCGGTCAAGCCGATCCTCAGCGTCGACCAGGAAGGCGGTCTGGTCGATAGACTACGCAGGATAATGAATCCAATGCCCGCCGCCAGTCGGCTGCGGTCGCCCGACGATGCGGAGACGTTGGGCCGTATCATTGCCGAGACGCTGCTTTTACTTGGCTTTAATACGGATTTCGCTCCTGTTGTTGACGTGATCGATGATGATAGGGCGAGTCGTACAAATGGCCTGTTTTCACGCGAATTCGGGCGATCGAAGGATGAAGTTGCCGCATTTGCGGGCCGATTTCTGACCGTGCTGCAGGCAGGTGGGATCGTCGGCTGCTTAAAGCACTTTCCGGGCCTTGGGGCAGCCGGCGTCGATTCGCATGAAGAATTGCCCGAGGTTCGTGTTCCACAGTCCGAGCTGGAATCCATTGATCTGTTCCCTTATCGTGAGCTTATTAAGGGAGGCGACGTGCATGCCGTTATGGTTGCGCACGCGGCGTTTCCGCTCAATAATTTGCAGGAAACGGACAGAAATGGGAAACTTTTACCGTCTTCGTTGAGTTTTAACTTCATCAACGGCCTCCTGCGTGGCGAACTCGGCTTCAACGGACTCGTCATCACCGATGATCTTGAAATGGGAGCGATAGTTAATAATTATGGTATCGGCGAAGCGTGTAAAATGGCCGTTATGGCGGGGGTGGATATGCTTGCCATCTGTGCGGACAAGGAGCGTATCCGCGAAGGCTATTCAACCATGCTCGCCGCTGTCCGAGCCGGAGAGATCTCCGAAGAGAGACTCAATGCATCGTTAACGCGGATCGCCGCATTTAAGGCCAGGCTGAGCACTCCACCGGCCTTTGACACCGGTTGTCTGGATTCTCTTTCCGAGGAAATCGCGGGCCTGATCCGAGGTCTTGAGCAGGATTAAGGTACTCGACAAATAATATGCGTAAGCTGCTGATTTTACTACTACTTGTTTCATTTGTTGCAACTGCGTCAACATGCAGACGCCGAACTTCAGACGCAGTGACCGTTGCTCTGCCGGACAAGATCGGCTCTTTTGATACACTCACCAGCATCGCGGCTCCCGATGCCTCATCGGAACGCCTCAGGAATCTGATCTTCAATTCGCTCGTCAGAAAGACTGAGACATTTGATTACGTCGGTGACCTGGCGTCAGATATTAAGGCCTCCGAGGACGGCAAGGTGATCACATTCACACTGCGCGACGGCGTGAAATTTCACAACGGGCAGACATTGACATCTGCGGACGTGAAGTACACTTTCGACGAGTTATTCAAGAGCGACGGTAAGAACTCGTCGTTCAAATCGGGAGCTTTTTACGACACGGTACCGGTGGAAAAGGGTGACGTTCCCGCATCAACGCCACCGCCGACACCCCAGGCGAATAGTAATTCCGCCCCCAAACCGGAAAACGAAGTAAAGACCAAGCGCCTTGCCCATATCGTATCGATCGATACGCCGGATGCACGAACGGTGGCATTTACTATCGCTCGTCCGGGCCTAAGAAATCAACTTTTGTCGAACTTGGTCGCAATACCGATAGTACCGTCCGGGACTGCGGGGCAATTAAA
>CAYSMU010000579.1:0-2062 GCA_964432145.1 uncultured Chloracidobacterium sp. | reverse complement strand
GAGCCTCCTTATGTCCTCGGCCATGCTCAGGATGTGACCGAACTGCTTAAGGCACAAAGGCAACTCCAAAGCTTATCGCTGACCGACGAGTTGACCGGCCTCTATAATCGCCGGGGCTTCCTGACAATGGCGGAGCAGCAAGTCAAACTCGAGAAGCACGCACGCACGGCCCGCGGCTTGACGATGATGTTCGCCGACATCGACGGACTGAAATCGATAAACGACCGTTTCGGCCACGAAGAGGGGTCGGATGCGATCTCCCAGATAGGCATGATACTGTCGTCCGCGGTAAGGGATGCCGACATTGTGGCTCGATGGGGCGGTGATGAGTTCGTCATGCTTACGATCGGGTCTCATGACGAGGATGCCGTGGCGATACAAGCCCGAATAGCTCAAAAGATCAGCGAATACAACTCCTCGAGCGGTAAGCCGTACGAACTAGCCTGCAGCATCGGCCTGGCACCGCTACCGCTCGACGGCGACCTTTCCTTCGAGACCATTATCGCACGAGCTGATGAGGCAATGTATGCCGAGAAGCGAAGGCGAAAGGAACTCGCCGGAGCGGGATCCTCGCCGAACGTCGATGCGTCATACCTGCCGAACTCGACGGCCGGCATTGACCGCCCGCCGGCCCCATAGTCATCTGCTGATATTATCGATCAGAATTTGACTTCTGCGACGAACGTGGCAATCTGCTTAGACAGATAAAGTAAGTTTCTGCTATTAACAGTCACATGATAGAAGATCGGCCGGGGACCGGGCGTATATGAAGATCAGGTTTAAATTCTTAATGGCCGCGATGATCGTTCTCGCGACCGTTGTCGTTTCGTTCGGACAGCAGAGGCTGTTTGTGGTCGGAGGTGGGAAGCGGCCGGCCGAGGGGATGAAGAAATTTGTCGAGTGGAGCGGCGGGCCGAACGCAAAGCTGCTGATGATAACTTGGGCAAGCGGTGTTCCGGACGAGAGCTTCGCCGCGCTGAACCGGGATTTCTTACCATTCAAGCCGGCATCGATCGAGCATGCAGCCACAAGGCCTCTTGATGCCGATAAGCGATCGAAACTCATCGGGCAGCTTAGGGACGCGACGGGTATATTCTTTTCCGGCGGCGATCAGAACCGGATCATGGATGTGCTTGCGGACGAAGAGCTGCTCAGGCTCATCCGCGAAAAATACGCCAAGGGCACGCCTTTTGGCGGGACGAGTGCGGGAGCGGCGGTAATGTCCGATCCGATGATGACCGGCGAAGCTGACCTAAAAAAACTCGACGGGTCGAAGGTCGGCGTGCGAAAGGGCCTCGGACTGCTGCCGAACGTGATATTTGACCAGCACTTTCTGGTGCGTCAGAGGCATAATCGCCTGCTCGGATTGATGATGCAAAACCCGAAAATGCTCGGCATCGGGATCGACGAGGATACCGCCGTGCTGGTCGAGGACAATCGCAAGCTTACGGTCGTCGGTGAGACGAAGGTTTTGTTCGTGCACGCTGTTAAGTCAAACAAGGAATTTGCTCTTGCGATACTTGGGCCAAATGAGAGCTTTGACGTGAAAAAGCGTCGGCCCTGACGGATCGACGCTTTCTCGGAATTGGATCGGCGGCTCAGGCCTTCTGGGTAAGTTCCTTCTCCGTTTTCTTTGACCTGACCTCGCGAAACGCGAGCTTGTCGCCTGCGGGATAAACCTCAACCGTGCTGTCCGAGGCTACATCGCCCTGGATCAGGGCCTCGGAAAGCTCGTCTTCAACATACTTTTGTAAAGCTCGTTTCAGCGGGCGGGCTCCGTATTTACGGTCAGCGCATGTCTTATCGATCAGCCATTTGCGAGCGGCGTCGGTGAGCCTGATCTTGAGGTCACGGCTGGCGACGATATTATTGAGCCGTACGACCTGCAGATCGACGATCTTCAGGAGTTCTTCTTCGTTAAGTTCGTCAAAGATGATGATCTCATCGAGTCGGTTGACGAACTCGGGTGCGAAGGTCTGTTTGACCTGAGACATAACCTCGTTCTCCATTTGTTCGCGGGTCCCGGCGGCATTCGCCTGAAAGCCCAGCGAGGCTCGTTTCT
>CAYSMU010000578.1:0-2077 GCA_964432145.1 uncultured Chloracidobacterium sp. | reverse complement strand
CGCTCGTCGTCACCGGTGACGTAAACCCGGACATTATCTTCAAACTTGCCGAGGATCTCTTTGGTGACTGGCAGAAGAGCGAAGACCCGTTCAAGAAATTTCCACTCGTCGAACATCCGCCGCTCGCCAAAAGCGAAGGCGTGATCGTCCAACAGCCGGTGCAGAACGTTTTCGTGCAGATAAATTGGCAGGGCCCGTCGATCGGAAAGGACGACGCCGCGACCTACGCGGCAGACGTTTTTTCATTCATCATCCGGCAGCCCGATTCGCGTTTTCAGCGAGCGATGGTCGATTCGGGCTTGACGGTGAACACAAATCTAGGTTATTACACGCAGCGAAACGTCGGCCCGATCCAGGCCATCATGGTGACGTCACCTGAGAAGGCAAAGGCCGCGGTAAAGGCCCTTTACGACGAGATCGCACAATTCGACAAGCCCACGTATTTTACCGATGCCGAACTCGCGAGTGCCAAGACGCTGCTTGAGGCCGACGACCTCTTCAGCCGCGAAAAGCTCAGCGAATACGGCCGCACCTTGAGTTTCTGGTGGTCAACGACCGGAATAGACTATTTCCGCGGTTATCACAAGAATCTGCGTGCAACGACGCGTGAAGACATCACTAAGTACATTCGGACATACATTCAGGGCAAGCCGCGTATCGGCGTCGCGCTGATATCACCTGAACAGCAGGCTATCGCCAGGCTGACCGAGGCAGACCTTATCGGAGGTAAGCAGTAATGATAAAGATAACGACCCTCCGGCCTGCTGCCGTTACTCTCGTGTTAGTGATTCTCTTGACCGTCGTGTCTCTTCCCGGCCAGACCGTTCGAGCCGGAGCGAGCCAGATAACCGAACTGGACGTGAACGGCCTCAAGGTACTCATCAAGCGGCGTCCCGGCACACCGACCGTCGCAGCGGGGTTGTTCTTTCGCGGCGGCGTCAGCAATGTCACGGCGGAGAATGCCGGCATAGAGAATTTCGTTCTCAACGCCGCTGCCGAGGTCACCAGGAATTTCCCACGGCAAAAACTCCGTAAAGAAACGTCGAGCATCGGCACTGTTATCTCAGCCGGAAGCAATTACGATTACAGCGTTCTCGCCCTGGCCTGTACCAAGCTCGACTTCGATCGTTCGTGGGCGATGTTCACCGACGTCGCATTGAACCCTACGTTCGCCGCCGAGGATGTCGAACGCGTTCGTGTGGCGACGCTCACCGCACTGAGATCTGAGAGCGACTCACCCGAAGGCGCACTCGAATCGCTTACCAGCAAGGTCGTCTACGCCGGCCATCCGTACGCGAACAGCCCGAACGGGACGATCGAGAATGTCTCGAAGTTCAAGGCTGCCGACCTCGCCGCGTATCACAAGAAGATGATCGAGACCTCGCGGATGCTCCTCGTCATCGTAGGCGACGTCGAGCCCGCAGCCGTTCAGAAACAGATCGCTGCCAGCTTTGGCGGGGTTCCAAAGGGCAATTTCGTACTGGCACCGGTGCCCGCCCTCAGCTTCTCTCGAGCATCGGTCGATATCACACAGAAATCTCTTCAGACAAATTACGTGAAAGGCACTTTCGCCGCCCCGTCGCTCCGCGACCCGGATTACTACGCGATGCGCGCGGCGACAGCGATCCTGCAATCGGCCGTTTTTCAGGAGGTCCGCGTAAAGCGAAACCTCAGCTACGCACCGGACGCAGACATGGACAATAACGCGGCAAACACCGCGGCGATCTCGGTCTCATCCGTTAATCCGAACGAGGCGGTCACCGTAATGCTCGGCGAAATAAAGAATCTGCGTCAAGGCTCGACCGACGACGAGTCGCTAAAGCAGATGGCCGGTTACTTTCTGACGACCTACTTTCTCAAGCAGGAGACCAACGCCGCACAGGCGTCCGAATTGGCTCAGTACGAGCTGATCGGCGGCGGCTGGCGGCGCTCGCTCGAATTCCTGGACCGGATCAGAGCGGTAAAAGCCGCCGATGTACAGGCGGTTGCCAATAAGTACATGCGAAACTTGCGGTTCACCGTCGTCGGAAACCCGGCGGATATCAATCGGTCGATATTCGTGCAGAACTAAAAAACG
>CAYSMU010000577.1:0-2081 GCA_964432145.1 uncultured Chloracidobacterium sp. | reverse complement strand
TGCCGAATGTATACGTCGCAACAACGGTGATCACCGACGGTTCGTTACCGGGCGAGTGGATCGCACCGTATATTTTCTGTCCGGCGGCATTTTTGCCATTGTTACCGGCCGCGGCGACCACGACGATGCCTGCATCGACGAGCCTTCGTGCCGCTCGGCAGAGAGGGTCATTACGCCAGGTCTCGATCGCCGGTGTTCCAAGGCTCATGTTGACGACCTTGATGTTGTAGGTGTTTCGGTTGTTGTAGATCCATTCCAAACCCTGGAGCAACCCGGCCGAGGTGCCCGTTCCATGCTCTCCAAGCACGCGAACATTTATCAATTTCGCATTTGGAGCCATGCTTCGGTACTGCTGCAGCTCCGTACCCTGGCCTTTGCCGCCCGCAATAAGGCCGGCAACGTGTGAACCGTGGCCAAACGGGTCACGACTCGTGGACGAGTTCGAGCTCGCGTTAACTGTGAAGTCCATATGCTTGACCACGCGGTCACCGACCAATGAATCGACAAACGAACGATGGCCCTCGTAGACACCCGAGTCAACTACGGCTACACCGATGTCGGTGCCGTCAAGCTGATAACTGGTGGTGATGGGAATACCAAGACTGTTCAAAACTGTCCGTGTCTGGTTTCGCACCTGATCGACACCGGTGGTCGTCTCAATGTGGCCGAGGAGCTGGACCTGCTTGTCGAGCGAGAGATGTTTTGCGCTCCGTACGGACGCGACTTCATCGGCGACCCGAACCGGCAGATCGATAACGAGCATGTCCATCGCGGCAATGCGAGTTTCGATCGTCACCTTATTACGCCTGAGTACGTCGAGAAGCTGTGGATTGTCTATATCATCCGACTGGAGAATAACCTTGACGGTCCTATTCTGGTCGGCACCAGCCATCAACGCTCTGAGGTCGGGCGAGATCTTATCGCCTACGAATCCGTCTTTGTCGCCATCGGCGAGCCTTATCATCTCAAATCTCGGTTTGAGACGGGCGTCGGCAACGATCTGGCTCTCAAAGCTCGCGGCGCTGGCTGCGGAAACGACCTGGATCTTGCCCTGCACGAGTGCGGCATAGAGATTCGCTGCTGCCTGACGGCCGAGCATCGGCATCTGTGTCGAGAATCCGGCGATGTCGTCGAGATAGATCGCGGTCCGGTCCTTGGCAGCTGCGACGTGGGCGAGAATGCCCTTGATCACAGTGTCGAGCTGCTCTTCGGTTCGGCTGGACGCGAATACGGCGTTCCAGTTGATCCGGTAAAGCCTCTTCGCGGTGCTGCCGCTCGCAAGACGCGCGGCGGCGGTCTCGATGACAATGTCACGGGTGTAGCCGTTGTCGTCGATCAGCACGGCGTTCTTACCGCCCTTGGCCGTAAGTACTGCAGCGACGCGATCTGCCTCCCTGGCATAGCCGGTGTCGGCTGCCGAGCCGCTGACCTCTATAAGGTACGCCGCATAGGCGACCTCATTCTTTACCGTCTCACTGCCTGATGCCGCAACGGCCGTTGTCGCGGCCTGTCCGAACGTCAATGTAGTGAACAGCAGAGTCCATGCCAGTGCGGCGGATGTGATCTTTGCGAGGTTGGATTTTCTCATAATCTTTTGGGGGCTCATGTAGGAGCTTCCTAATTTGAGTGGCACTATGGCCCGCTCACCAATTAGCAACGCCCGTGCCACGGACCTCAAATCACCTGCCGAGCCCATTTTTATTGATGTTTACGAAAATCGCAGTGTACGCCGTAGGGGCTGAGAGATGAAAGGTCGGTCAATCTGAGCGGTCAAAGTCGATCAATTTGACCGAATGGACGGCTTAGGTGCTTGACATCCCTAAAGAAGCTATTATGATGTTCCTGGAGCGTTGGCCGCCCGGTCGGCGTTCCACCGGAAACGGTTTTTCTTGCGGTGTAGGAGACGCAGGGAATTCAAGCCGGTTCCAAATTAATAATGCCGGAAGCTATTGGGAGTGGCTTCCGGCGTTTTCTTTTAGATCACGGGTTGACCGTTACAAATACGGTGTCCGAGAGCTGTCCGTAATTTTGGTTGTTCTTTTTTAACTGCACGCGGACCTGCAGCTGCATTGGCTGTCCGG
>CAYSMU010000576.1:0-2089 GCA_964432145.1 uncultured Chloracidobacterium sp. | reverse complement strand
CGCTTGTGGTTGGCCGCCTTTTTTCGGAAATACACCGCGGCTCCGAACAAGATCGAGAACACTATAAGGTCGCCGAAAGGGACGATCATAAACCTCAGCGGCGGAATGTTCGGCGGTGACGAGGCCGAGCCGTATTTGGCAGCGGCGATCGTCAGGAACATACCGCTGACCACCAGCGTCGCCGCGATAACGACCCCGAGGATGCCCAGCTTTTGATGGGCCTTTATCCGTTTCGCCGAAATGAAATAGACCTGCGTGACAAACAGCACGACCCACGCCGCCATCACAAACCCGTGGACCCATATGATGGCACGCGCGATCGGCGGTGTGTTAAATAAGGGTTTCAGATAGAACGTCGGGCCAAAGCCGACCAGCACCGCGATGACAAACACCGCGGCAAAGGCCGCAAAAAACCGGTGCTCGAAACTGCGGCTTTGCCCTCGAACGGGAAGCGGAATGCTCTCGATCGGGAGATCATTTGTCGCCATAAACTCACCTTTTTGATTTGGATCTAATAGAACTCGCGAGAATGATAACACGAGCCTTACGTGCCGTCATTCGGCGGATGCGGGCTTTCCCATCTCCGGTTTGTGTTTGGAAGTAGGCCAAGCCGCCATCCGGGAGAGGACAGGGCCGGACCGCTTTTCCGCGACTCGTTCAACCTGACCGGATCGGTCATTCAGACTGACCGAAAATGAGAGGCAGTCGATTCCCACCGATTCCGCTAACTCTTTATATTGCTTTATTTAACTCTCTGGCACGACCTTTGTATAAAGAAGGCCGGCGGCACGTGTATGTGCCGAATCAGTCAATGCCCCGAAAAGGAGCTATAAGGTTATGAAGATCACAATATTTGGATATGAAGCGACAAGACGATTCGCCTGCGTGGCGATCCTCTCGTCGTTCATATTTACCAACGCGTTCGCCGTAAACGCACTCCGTGGTGACACTGTCTATGTGCCCGCGGTGTCCTCAGTGACGGCGAAATACACCACCGACCTCACCATGCTTGGCCGTAATGGAAGACTGAGTGAGGACCTAAGCTTTGAGAACGAGGCCACGAGGCTTCTCAAGGTGTTAGCCGAAGGTGGAATCAGCCAGCCGGTCATCGTTAGCGAAAACAAGGAAGTTCAGGAGTCGGTGGTCGAACAGGCCGCTCTGCGTATCGCGAAAGGCTCTGCTCCGGCACAGCTTGCCGGCCGCTCGATCCTCAAGATCGAGACTGACGTCCTGTTTTCAAACTCAGTTTCCAAGGTCGAAGTAAAGCAGATCGTTGACTCGATCGTGGCCGACGCCGTTGCGTCCAAGGGCCGAACGATCCTTTATGTCAACGAGCTGACAAACCTCGTCGGTTCGAATGCGGTCGATAATAGACTCTTTTCAGCGATAGCTGAAGGAAAACTCGTCATGATCGGCGGTAGCTCGGCCGCCGCTTATGACGAGCGCATCGAGTCAGACCCCGAGATCGCCGGATACTTTGCCGGCATCCTCGTCACGGAGCGCAATTCGGCGAACGCCGTTGCCCCGAATTCGTTCAAGAATGAAAGCGGTTATCGCGGCGATAATGTTTCGCCCGACCTCCGCGAGATGATGGCAAAAGACCCGAGCGGCAAGACCCGCGTCGATACCATCATTCAGGCAAAGGACGCCGACAGTGCTGTTTTTCGCTCACTCCTGGCGAGCGGCCAGGCTCGCGTAAACGATCGTATCGGGAACACCGACACGCTCGTCGTCAACCTTCCGCTGTCGGCTCTCAATAGCCTCTCGACCAGCGGAACGATCAACTATATTTCGCCCGATCGTCCGACGACCATCACAGGCCACGTCGAAGACACGACCGGTACCGCGCTGATGCGTGCACAGCCCGCACTCAACGGCCGTTCGGCGTACACGCTCGATGGCACGGGGATCGGCGTCGCTGTTGTGGATTCAGGCATTTATTCGACCCACAAAGGCTTCAGAAACAGCAGCAATGCGTCGCGGATCGTTGCCAATGTGAACTTCACCTGCGGGCATCTAAATGATACGGGCGACACTTACGGCCACGGCACGCACGTGGCCGGCCTCGCTGCAGGAAACGCTTCGAACA
>CAYSMU010000575.1:0-2100 GCA_964432145.1 uncultured Chloracidobacterium sp. | reverse complement strand
TCAGACTTCCTTGCATAAAACTACACAACCTCGCCAAAGAGCGAGTTTACCTTCACCTCGGCGATCTTCACGTCGTCGATCGTGCCGAGGAGTTCTGACGGGCCGCGGAAATTGACGACCTTATGACATGTCGAATGACCGGTGAGGCCGCCGGAATCCCGGACCGACGCGCCCTCAACCAATACTTTAAGCACTTGATTAAGATATCTCTGTAACCTATTGGTCTGTATACGCTTCTGTGCCTTTTCCAGTTCGAGAAAGCGGAGCGTCTTTTCCGCGGCGGTTACGCTGTCAGCCATTTCGTAGGCCGGTGTGCCGGGCCGGGGCGAGTATTTGAAGATATACGCGGCATCGAATTCGCAATATTCGAAAAGGCTCAGCGTATCGCGGAAATCGGCCTCGGATTCACCCGGAAACCCGACGATAACATCGGTTGTGAGCGAGATATCCCTAGTCGAGGCCTTTATGCGGTCGATCTTTGCTTTATATTTATCGGCGTTGTGCCCGCGTTTCATCAATTTCAACACGCGATCGCTGCCCGATTGGACCGGAAGATGGACCCAATTGCAGAGATTCTCATTTTCCTCGATCGCCTCGACGATATCGTCTCGGAAATCTCTCGGAAATGACGTTGTGAACTTAATTCGCTCGATCCCAGTCGCTGCTACAGCCCGCAGGAGCCTTGAGAACGCGTATTTTCCTTTAAAACCTTCCAATCCCGACTCGGTTTCAGGCCTGTAACTGTTAACGTTTTGACCAATTAGGTGAACTTCCCTAACGCCATTTCTGCGAAGATCCAGCACTTGACGGACGATCTTTGATGCCGGAAGACTGCGTTCCCTTCCCCGTGAGAACGGGACTATGCAGTACGTACAGAACTTATTGCAGCCTTCGATGATCGGCAAATATGCCACATAAGGTGAATGTCGGTGCGTGTCGGCGACGGTCCAATCGTAGTCATCTTCCCTCTCGCCGACGTCCAGATATTTCCGCTCACCTGTAAGTGTTGCATTTACAGCAGTTGAGACGCGGCCGACGGCACGAGTTCCCAGGACGAAGTCGACTCCGTTGATCTTGCGGAAGAGCGTTTCTCCCTCGAGCTGAGCAACGCAGCCCATGACGCCGACGACGGGTTTCTTGTCCCGGTGGTGCCGGATCTCACCGACCCGCGTGTAAAGCTTGTGCTCGGCACGTTCGCGAACCGAACAAGTATTAAAGATCACGACATCAGCCAGATCCTCATCTGCGGTCATCTCGAACCCATCGCGGGCCAGAACTGTCGAGACGCGCTCCGAATCAGAGACGTTCATTTGACAGCCAAACGTTTCGAGATAAACTTTCTTCATATATGGCGACAAGCGAACCGGTCATTTTTGGTGAAAAAGACTTTGTTCACCTGCATTTGCACACCGATTATAGCCTGTTGCAAAGTACAATCCAACTAAAACCCTTAGCAGGCCGACTCAAGGAACTCGGACAGAAGGCCTGCGCTATCACGGATTACGGCAACATGTACGGCGCGGTTGCGTTCTACAACGCACTTACTTATGCCGAGATCAAGCCGATCATCGGATACGAGGCGAATTTTCTGTTCGACAGTTGTCTTGAGAAATCGAGTTCCGTCAGCGCGGGTGAACGCCCATACTACAACATCATCCTGCTTGCCAGGAATTATAAGGGATATCAGAATCTTGTATCTCTTGCGTCTAAAGCCTTTACCGTCGGTTTTTACCACAAACCGCGGATAGACCTGGATTTACTGGCGTCACATAGTGAAGGGCTGAACGGCTTGTCAGGCGGCCTTATGGGGCCTGTCGGGCATTTTCTCGCGAGCGGAAACGAAGGCAGAGCGTTGGAGAACGCGAAAATGCTCGAGGACACGCTCGGAAAGGGGAGCTTTTTTCTTGAGATCAGTGAAGGGTACGACGAAACCCGAGCGGAGTTGGTTTCCTCGACTGTTCAGCTATCCAGGCAAGCAGATCTCGAGCTAGTTGCGACGAACGACGTGCATTATTTGCTGCCCGAGGATGCCAGTGCCCAGGAATTGCTCCTCTGCATCGGCGACGGGCAGTCGCAGTACCACTGCTACCGCGACTGCTC
>CAYSMU010000574.1:0-2104 GCA_964432145.1 uncultured Chloracidobacterium sp. | reverse complement strand
ATCGACTCGGTGCTGCGCGTTGGATATTCATTTTCCATGAACCGCCAACTGGTTTCCGAGCGCGTCCGAGATGCTCATTTTGGTGATCGTGACGCCGAATGGCATGGCCCTGTCGTCTTTTCCGTCGGGAGCTTTATCGAACGTCACGATCACGACCCTCCTTGCCTCCTTCGACGCCGCCCAGGCCGTAGCGGAATCCACCAAAACGGCGATCCGCCCCATCTCATTCGCATTGACCGTCAGCACTGCATCCTCCCCGGCCGCATCGCCCAACTCGACTCGCGGATTCGAAAACCTCCCGGGGTCATACTCCAGCGTAAAACTCACCGCCGCCTCGTCACCTTTCAGCTCCATTTCAACGGGGAACGCAACGGTGCTCTCGGTATACAGCTCGGCAGGTCCGATCCGAACCTCATGGCTCGAGATGTAGGCGTATGCCTTATGAAACAGCTCCCGCAGCCAGCCCCCGACGGCGTCCGCCGCTGCGACGGGGCCGGCCGCCGGTGTGAGCGGATCGAGCCCGGCTGCGTACCTCCGCGCCTGCGTCACGTCACCGGAATTCACTTGACCGTCGCCAAAGGTCGCCCGCGGCGCGGAGTCCGCCCGTTGGAGTTCATTATTCGCCGGGTTGATCGTATCGAGCCCCGTAACGAACCTACGCATCTGCACGACGTCGCCCGTGATCACCATCGCGTCACCGCCTGACCTCGGAGCCACATCTGCCTCGAATCCCTCTGGGGTAGGTGACGCGGTTGGGGTGACGGTGGGTGTTGCCGTGGGTGTATTGGTTGGCGTCGGGGTTGGAGACCCGATCGTATTTTCCAATCGAACGAGTCCGAATACCGGAGTTCCATCGTACGAGAGAAGGTTGCCTCCGATAAGTATCTTGCCGTCCGGCTGCATAGCAATTCCCATTGCTGAGCCGGAAAAGCCGCTTCCGGCAGCAAATGAAGGGTCAAGCGCACCCGTCGGGCTTATTCGTGCTATCCGCCCGACAGCCGAACTATTGTAATTGGAAAACTGCCCGACCAGGATGATCTTGCCGTCCGATTGCGATTCGACGCCTCTGATCGGGCCGTCAACGCCGGTTCCCGTATTAAGGCTGGCATCGACGAGCCCTTGGGCTGTGTATCGCTGCAGCACAGTGCCGCCGGCGATTATCTTCCCATCCGATTGCCGTGCCAAAGCAAAGACTTGACCGGCATTATTGTCGAAGCCGCTTTCAAGCGTTCCGTTCGGACCCAGCTTAGCGATCCCCGTTCTCATAAACGTAGGGATCTGCGAGAAAAAGCGTCCCGCAATGATGAGACTGTCATCCCCGGTCACCAGGATTGCCTGGACGGCACCTTGGCCATTGCTGCCGATAACGGTAGGTGTGAATGACGTATCCTCGGTCCCATTCGTTGCGAATCGTCTCGCGGCAATACGCGAACTAAACGTATCGTCAGGATATGGGCCACTTGCCACGATCTTTTGATCCGACTGCAGGCCGATCGCATAGGTCGGCCAAACTGAACCCCCGTTTGGTACGAGGAACGTGTCGAATGCTCCGGCCGATGTCAACCGGGCCAGACCGATGCCCGGGACTGATCTTCCATTGAAAAGGCCTCCGACTATGACCTTGCCGTCAGCCTGTGGGGCAACCGCGGAAACGTCGCCGTAGAGCAAATTGCCGGGTGCGAATGCGGTGTCGATTGTTCCATCCGGATTTAAGCGCGCTACACCGGTCGAGCGAACTCCGTTTACATATTCAAAGTCGCCGCCGATAATGATCCGGTTGAGCGGGTCTACCTCAACCGCGTTGACGATGCCCGGGGTCGAAAGTCTCGCGGCAAATGTTCCGTCGATCACTCCATCTTCGTTAAACCTGACAATTCGCACCCGAAAACTGTTGTTATAGGTTACAAAACTACCGACCGCACAGATCCGGCCGTCCTGTAGACGTACAAAATCTGAAACGATCTCCCGGTCAAGATCGCCTTGTGTGAACGCCCCATCGATAAGTCCATCAGCATCGAGGCGAATGACCTTGCTGGTTCCCGGGACCTGCGAATTGAGGTAAGCGACCAATAGCCTTATCCTCCCTAAGTTCAGTAAGTAATTT
>CAYSMU010000573.1:0-2137 GCA_964432145.1 uncultured Chloracidobacterium sp. | reverse complement strand
GATCAAGGAGAAAATGTCTATTCAGCAGGACATGTTCACCACGATGCCGCGCGATCTGGTCAACGCCAAGCCGGTGACGGCTGCGGTCCGAGAATTCTTTTGGTCGTCGCAGTTGTCGCAGTTCATGGACCAAACGAATCCGCTCTCCGAGATCACGCACAAGCGACGCCTCTCGGCCCTCGGGCCGGGCGGACTTTCGCGTGAGCGTGCCGGATTTGAGGTCCGCGACGTTCACCCGACGCACTATGGCCGCATCTGCCCGATCGAGACGCCTGAAGGCCCCAACATTGGCCTGATCTCATCGCTCTCGTGTTTTGCACGCATCAATCAGTTCGGCTTTATCGAGTCGCCGTACCGCCGCGTGGTCGACGGCCGCGTGATCGAGTACGTCCGTGTACACAACGGAGGCGATACCAAATTCAAGCCCGGTGAGCATGTACCGCTCGAGGACGTAGAGGCTGCAAATAAGAAGATCAAAGACGGCAAAAAAGCCGAATTCGAGCCGTGGCCGTTCTATCTTACAGCCTGGGAAGAGGACAAATGGATCATCGGCCAGGCGAATATCGAACTCGACGAAAAGGGCAACCTCGTCAACGAGCGAAACGCTGCCCGGCAGAAAGGTGAGTTCATCACGGCCGACAAAATGGATATTCAGTATATGGACGTTTCGCCGAAGCAGCTCGTTTCGGTCGCGGCCAGCCTGATCCCATTCCTCGAGAATGATGACGCTAACCGTGCTCTGATGGGTTCGAACATGCAGCGTCAGTCGGTCCCGCTTCTTTGTGCCGAGTCGCCGTATGTCGGAACCGGTATGGAGAAGATCGCCGCCCGGGATTCGGGTGCCGTGGTCATTGCAAAACGTAATGGCGTGGTCGATTATGTCGATTCGGAACGCATCATCGTAAAAGCCGACCATCAGGTCGACGGGACGATCTCGCGTGAGGTGACCGCCGACATTTACAGCCTGGTCAAGTTCAAGCGTTCAAATCAGAATACTTGTATCAACCAACGTCCTATCGTTCAGGTCGGCGAACGGGTCAGGAAAGGAATGGTCATCGCTGACGGTCCGTGTACCGATCGCGGCGAACTTGCCTTGGGCCGCAATGTGCTCGTGGCATTTATGCCGTGGAGAGGTTACAACTTTGAGGACGCGATCCTTGTTTCCGAGCGTCTGGTCAAGGACGATTATTATACGTCGATTCACATCGAGGAACTCGAGATCGAGGCCCGCGATACCAAGCTCGGACCGGAAGAGATCACCCGTGATATCCCGAATATCGGCGAGAATATGCTCCGCGATCTCGACGAATCGGGCATCATCCGCATCGGTGCTCAGGTCAAGCCTGGCAGCGTGCTGGTCGGTAAGGTCACGCCCAAAGGCGAGACTCAGCTTACCGCTGAAGAGAAACTGCTCCGTGCGATCTTTGGCGAAAAGGCCGGCGACGTTAAGGACGCTTCGCTCACGTGCCCGCCGGGGATCGACGGTACGGTCGTTGACGTACAGATCTTTACCCGCAAGGGCCAGGACAAGGACGAACGCAGCCTCGATATCGAAGGCATGGAAGAGGAAGCTCTTCACCGCGATCTCGATGACGAAATTCGTATCCTTCAGGAACAGCGTGACGAGCGCATTTACGAACTCTTTGACGGCCGCAAGCTGACAAAGGACCTCGTGGACGGCAAGGACGTTCTGATCAAGAAGGGCACGACGCTCAATCGCGAGGTCCTCACTGATATTGATACCAAGCTGCTTCGCAAGGCTGAGGTCGCCTCGGGTTCGGTCGATATTTCGGCCGAGGTCAAGGAATACGAACAGCGTACCGAGCGTCAGATCAACATCCTTCGCGACATCTACGACGAAAAGATCACCAAGCTCAAGCAGGGCGACGAATTGCCGCCGGGCGTGATCAAGATGGTCAAGGTCTTCGTCGCGATGAAGCGTAAGCTGAGTGTCGGCGACAAGATGGCCGGCCGGCACGGTAACAAGGGCGTTATCGCCCGCATTCTTCCTGAAGAAGATATGCCGTACCTGCCGGACGGAACGCCGGTCGAGATCGTACTCAATCCGCTCGGTGTGCCGTCGCGTATGAACGTCGGACAGATCCTCGAGACGCACCTCGGCTGGGCCGGCAAAGCC
>CAYSMU010000572.1:0-2138 GCA_964432145.1 uncultured Chloracidobacterium sp. | reverse complement strand
CCCGCGATCTGGATCCGGCCTTTCCAGGTAGGCGTCGTCGTGAGCTTTGCCTGGGCATCGTAAGCCCGTGCGTCCTTTATACGGCCGAGTGCGAGCGAGGCCTGATCTATTACTTGGTAACTACGGTCGTCGAGCATCGATAATGCGCGATCGACGTGCTTCTTGTCCTGCGTTTCGCCTAGAAGTTCGATCGCGTCGCCGCGCATTGCAGGCTCCTTGTCCCTTGTCAGCCGAATGACAGCCGCCTCGACGTTGGCGTCAAGTTTCGCCGCGGGACGCGGCTGGCCGGGCGGGGGATCTGGCGAATAAAGATTTGCGATCACCGAAAGTGCCGCTCGGCGGATACGCCAGTACGTGTCCTTTTCGGCAGAAGTGACCAAGGCCGCGATAATTCGTGCACGGTCGGCCTCGTTCTTTGCCTTCTGCTCGAGTTCGTTCATCGCCCAGCGTCGGCCGATAACGTCCTTATCGTTAGACATTTGATAAAGCAGGTCGTCGACCCCTTTTTCGAATTTCATCTTCTTGAGCAGCGTGCCCTCGAAATCGAAATTCACCAGCTTAGGCTTTGCTGCTGAGTCGAAAGTAAAGACGTTCGTCTCTTTCGGCTCCAACCAAACACGCTTGACCTGATCGTCGATCTCGATATCAACGTATGTCTGGAAGAACTCGACCTGCGGATATTCGTTGTTAAGATCAAGCTTTTGAGTCTGCTTGACGTTGACGGTCAGTTTCTTCCCCGCCTCGTCGTACGATTGCGTTATCTCAAACTCGGGCCGTCCCATCCTGTAAAGCCACTGGTCAAAGAACCAGTCCATCGACTGCCCCGTAGTCTCTTCAATGGCGATCCGAAGGTCCTCGGTCGAGACTGGCTGATGGGCATTCTGCGTCAAATACTTATTGAGCGATGCCGAGAATGCCTTATCTCCCAAATGCTTCCGCAGCATGTGCAGCACGCTGCCGCCGCCCGGATATGCATATGTGTCGAACATCGCATCCTTATTCGCGTAATATTTCGTTACGATCGGCCGACGATTGCCCTGGTCCCAAGTGCCAAGCGTGTTGTTCTGGTTGCCGCGAACATCGACGTATAGAAATTCGTCGTGGCCCTTTAGCTTTTCGGTCCACATCGCCTGCATATAAGTCGCAAAACTCTCGTTGAGCCAGATCTGCCCCCAATCGCGGCACGTAACGTAATCGCCAAACCACTGATGTGCAAGCTCGTGCGACTGCAAACCTTCGCTGTCCGTATCGAGAAGTTCCCGCTCGTCATGGATCATCTCTTCGATCTGCGTGGTCGCCGAAATGTTCTCCATGCCGCCGCCAAAATCCTCGACAAATGCCTGCGAATATTTCGGATACGGGTATTTGACGCCCGTGATCTCGGAAAAGAACTTCATCGTCGCGGGCAGGTTCTTCACCGTCGCGGCTACCTCTTTGGTCTCATTTGTATAGCCGAAATTCATGACCGGAACGCCTTCGAAATCCTGCACGACCGGCGTTGTCTCGCTGACGACTATCGAGGTCAGGTAGTTCGTGTACGGCTGTTCCATTTTCCAATGGAATGTACGCGTGCCGTCTGCATTCTCTTTGGTCTCGACGAGTTTGCCGTTACCGACCACTGTGAAGGGCTTAGCGACGGTCGCACGCATGTCCGTGGTGCGAAAATCGTTCGGCGTGTCGTATGACGGGAACCAATAGCGGTTGAATTCGGTCTCCCCCTGCGACCATATCTGCCGCGGTTTGTTGGGATTGTCCGCTGTTGGTTTAATAAAACGAAGCCCGCGACCGAAGCTGCCGATCGCGGTCTCGCCGTCATCGACCTTGTTTACATAATTGGTCTTGTAATCGACCTTTACACGCAACTCCTCGCCGGCGCGGTAAATGCGGTCGAGCGTGATCTCAAGGTTGTCGTTTTCCTTTTTGGCTTCGTAGGCAAAGTTCAGCTTGGCACCGCTTGTGAGTGATACTCCGTCGATCGTCATCATCGCCGCGTCGAGCGAAAATTTGTTGGTATCGGCAAACGGAGCGAACGTCACCGTCGTCGAGCCGATCGCCTGTTCCTTGTCCCAATCAAAACGCAGATCTATATCCAGATGCTTGACGTCGATATTGCGGCTGCGGATCCAGTTCACAGGTGG
>CAYSMU010000571.1:0-2156 GCA_964432145.1 uncultured Chloracidobacterium sp. | reverse complement strand
CGGTGCGGACATGCCAGTGGTCGTTTCGATGCTCAACAGCTACTCCGGCTGGGCGGCTGCCGCTGCGGGCTTTATGCTCGGCAACGACCTGCTCATCATAACAGGTGCACTTGTCGGCTCGAGCGGCGCGATCCTCAGTTACATCATGTGTAAAGGCATGAACCGTTCCTTCGTAAGCGTAATGCTCGGCGGATTCGGCACCGAGGGCGGCACCGTTGTTTCCAAGAGCGGCGAGCCTCAAGGAGAGGTCCGCTCCGTTGACGCCGCAGGTGCTGCCGACCTTATTCTTAATGCAAAGAAGATCATCATTGTTCCCGGCTACGGACTTGCCGTCGCTCAGGCACAGCATTCGCTCGCCGAGGTCTGTAAGATACTCAAAGATAAGGGCGTTGAGGTAAAATTCGCGATCCATCCAGTCGCCGGCCGACTTCCCGGCCATATGAATGTCCTGCTCGCCGAGGCGAATATCCCTTACGATATCGTCTTTGAGATGGACGAGGTCAATCACGAGTTCCCCGGAACTGACGTTTCGTGGGTCATTGGGGCTAACGACATCGTCAATCCGTCGGCGCTCGACGATCCGAGTTCACCGATCGCGGGCATGCCGGTGCTCCATGTCTGGGAAGCCCGGGATACCATTGTCATGAAGCGATCAATGGCAAGCGGCTATGCCGGGGTAGACAATCCATTGTTCTATAAGGAGAACACACTGATGCTCTTCGGCGACGCGAAAAAAGTAGTGGACGAGATTTTGACGGCGATGCGGGCTTAGACCGCTCCGCCGGCCTTGTCTGGGCGTCTCCTCACTTTGTGGAATTTGACAATACACCGATTTCAACGTCTTAAGGAACAATTGAATCACCTTTTCGTATATCGAAGAGGTGATTTTTTAGCGATAATGTGTCCTCAAAAGTAGTATATTTTCGTCTTATACCCGGAGGAGAATTATGGAACAAGCTATATCAACCGAAATGGATTCCCTGAAAACCCGACTGAAAACGACCTGGGAGGCTGGAGACTTTTCCGAAGTTGCCAAGCACATCGAGACAACCGCCGAAGCATTTGTCGACCGTCTCGCAATTCAGCCCGGAATGAAGGTGCTGGACGTTGCGTGCGGCAGCGGCAATCTGGCGATCGTCGCTGCTCAAAAAGGAGCTGAGGTCTCTGGCATCGACATCGCTGACAACCTGATCGAGGCTGCGAAAAAGCGAGCAGCTGACGCAGGGCTTAATATCGCATTTGAGCAAGGAGACGCAGAGTCAATGCCTTACGGCCACGATTCGTTCGACCTTGTGATGACGATGTTCGGAGCGATGTTCGCACCGCGGCCGGACGTGACTGCGTCTGAGCTGATCCGCGTTTGTAAACCGGGAGGCACGATCGCGATGGCAAATTGGACGCCCACGGGATTTGCCGGACAGATGTTTAAAATGGCGACAAAATATCTTCCGCCGCCAAATATGCCGCCACCCGTACTCTGGGGTGTACCCGTGACCGTCGCCGAACGCTTTGGCGACCGAGTGACAGGTCTCACGATGACGCCTTCGCTCGCCGATATGATATTCGAATATGGCCCAGCGGATGTCGTCGAACACTTTCGCCGGTACTTTGGCCCGACAGTGATGGCGTTCAAAGCGATCCCCGAGGACCAGCATGAAGCCTATCGAAGCGACCTCGAAACACTTTGGCAGGAGAACAATATCGCAACCGACGGGACTACACTGGTCAAGAGTGAGTATCTGGAAGTGATAGCTAAGAAGCGATAGGTCTTTGTGTCGGAACGCAGACAGCCTGCGTTGGCTATTACTCTGATCCGCGGAGTTTCATTAAGGCGAGGCGTTCGACGGCCTCGCCTTTTTCAATGTGCCTTTCAACGATCTCGGCGACGTCCTGGGGCCCAACCTGGCCATAGATCGTACCGTCAGGATAGACCATTACAGCGACCCCGATAGAGCAGAATCCGATCGAACCGCATTCTGTCAGAACGACCTCGCCCATGGGATTTCGCCCTTTGGATGTCTTGCCCTGGCGAAGGCCCTTGCCTTCGAGTATCCGCGAGAACTCCTTCTTGACTTCTTCGCCGCCTACGGCAGAACAAGATTTGCCGGTGCACACAAATACCTGACGTCTTATCGGCGCTTTCAGCATCGGGGCCA
>CAYSMU010000570.1:0-2165 GCA_964432145.1 uncultured Chloracidobacterium sp. | reverse complement strand
CTGTAATACCCGCCTGGTTTTGGGGGCGCACGACTGTCGCGGAAAATGGCTCGTGATGTCCGAACGCACGCGCTCGCAACAGTTCCAATGACGGCAGAAGCTTCGATGGTTGAGGTCGTTCTGCCCGCTTACGCAGGCGGTTCTGACTTTGGCACACTTTTGACTGGCGAGATGTTCGCCCCGATCTTAAGAGAGCAGATCGACAAATATAACGAGCTGACCGGTTCGCGGCTGAACGTGCTCGCGGTCCCTAATACATATTTTGGCGGCGATGTCTCGGTCGCGGGGCTTCTGTCGGGGCAGGATCTGCTTGCCGTTCGTGATCAGATCGTCGGCGATTTCGTCATCATACCTAAGATCACGATCAAATCCGACGAGCCGATCTTTATAGACGGGATGGCCTATGATGAGCTAAGAGGACAGTTTCCCGTTCCGGTTTACGATCTTGATCTCGCCGGGCTGATCGACTTTCTCACCAATTACAAATAAGAAGGCGAGCCGATCGGCCCGCCTGACTTAAAGTGTTATAACGCTGCAGCCGGTCGGCTATTCGGCAGAACCGGAGTTGAAATGGTAGTTGATAACGCCCGAGATCTTGATCGGCGATCCGGAGAGCAGCGTCGGCGTGAACTGTGCATTTCTCGCCGCGGCCTCCGATGATGCCCTCAGCAGGATATTTCCCGATACGGCGTTTGCCGATACGACATTTCCTTTTTCATCGATCAAAACGTGGACGCTTACCGTTCCGGCGGCGTTTCCTGCTTTGGCCGTGGCCGGGATCGTCGGCTTGGGCAGGCTGACCGCCCGGCTATTTACGACGCCCATCGAAAGCACCACTGGCTTTTCCTTGACCACCGGGTCTTTCCGAACCAGCGGCGGCGGTGCATCGACTGCCGATTCGACCGCTGCGACTGTTTCATCGCCCAATCCGTCACCCTCGCTGTCGCCCTCTCCATTCCCGCGTCCCGAACCGCTTGAAGCCGGAGCGTCAGAATCGAAATTGCCGACCTTGAAATTCTCGAGTCGTTCCTTAACGGAGTTTTTGGCTGTTGAGACCGTGCTGGGAACTGTGCGCGGCGATTCATCGATCCGGGCCATCGCGAACTGCCGTGTTGCCATTTGCGAAGAGCCTCCCTGGGTCTTGGGCGATTTTGGTGCGATCTCAGTTTCGGGCAGTTTCTGTTCGTTTGTATCGATAGGTGCGACGAGCTCGACCATATCGATATCGTTCATGTCCAGATTAAGGTCGACCGCAAAAAGACTGACTATCAAAGCGGTAAATAAGATCGAAAACAACGCGATCGACGAAATAATAAAATAGCCCTTTCTGTTTTTGACTTCAGCGCCCTTTGGTTCGGTCTCTAATAATTGATCAAACATTCTTTATGAATCCTCCGGCGGAATTTCTCCGCGTATTAATAACAACGAGAATTCTAAATGAATGAACATGGTACTTTTGCAAAGTTTTGCAAAAAAATGCGGGCCCGATGGCCCGCATAGAACGCTAACAGGAGATTTTGCTTGTATTTAGCGTGTAAAGTTGTAGACGATCACACCGGTCACTTTTACCGGAACGTTTGTTAGAAATGTAGGTGTAAAGCGTGCTTTTCGTGCTGCGTCCTCGGCAGCGGTTCGAAGCGTGACATGTCCGCTGGCTGCATTTGCAGAGATAACTCTTCCCGATTCGTCGATCAGAACCTGTACCTGCACAACGCCGGTCGCCCCAACGGCCTTGGCTGTGGCAGGATATATCGGCTTGGGCAAACTCGTCGCATTGCCATTGACCACGCCGCCTGATACCGGTCTTTTCGGCGTCGTATCTTTCTTGATCACCGGCGGCGGTTCGGGTTCCGGTTCTTTTGTTGCCGATGCGACAGGATCGGCTTGGGAAAGACTCGGGCCGCTGCCCACCGGTCCACTGGTGCTTCTGCTCGTGGACGCATCGCCAACCGGATCGCTCTCGAACTTCTTAATGATGAAATCACCAGGGGGACGCGCTTTGACCGAATTCTGGACGGTAGATATCTCATTCGGCACGACGCGCGGAGTTTCGTCCGGCCTAAGCATATTTACGATACGCGAAGGCAGTTGGCTCTGTGCCTGTACCTTGGGTTGAATAGGTGGTTGTGGCGTCTTCGGCTCCGGAGCTGCCATCTCGACGGGCG
>CAYSMU010000569.1:0-2176 GCA_964432145.1 uncultured Chloracidobacterium sp. | reverse complement strand
CGACGCTGACACGGCGTTTTGCTTCATCGAGAAATCTCTCTATCGCGGCGCCGATCTTTTGCCGTGTCAGTATCTGTCGGATCTCGGCCCGTTTCTCTTCGAGCGTGGGCATAAGCAATCCGGGTGAGGACTGTCTGAATTCCGGCGTGAATACTCCCCGATAGTACCTTGCCTCCTCGTCCGCCGTGATCACCACAAACGAGCCAAAGCGAAAATCGATGTACTTTTCCGTTGCCAGACGCTGAGCGACCAGCCGCTCAAACGCGGGGTCTTTGATGGTGGAAAAGCCAACCTGTCTTAATCGCGACTCAAATGCCGCCGTCGAAGGGAAAAACGTTAGCATTCGTGCGACTTCGGCGGCGACCTCCTTCTCCGACGCCGCCGAGCGCGGCAACCGCTCCGCCTCGAGCGAGAATATTCGCTGGTTTATCAGGGTCTCGAGGGCCCGATTCAGGTCCTCACGCCGCGGCGGGTCAAGCGGAACGCCGGGCTGAAGAGCCACCTGCCAGACGATATCCGAATACGTGATCAACTGCGTCCGGGCCCCGTCGCTCACGGTCGCGACCGTTTTGTCGACGACATCCTGGCCTCTGGCGGGCGTGACACCCGACGCGCCGATCATCAACCAGCCGATCAGGCAGAGTATCGAGAGTTTTGTCTTTTTCAGGACCATGATGCCGCGAATATTGATTTTCCGCCCTCACGCGGGCAACTGTCAAAGCCCGTCATTACTGATAAATCTGTTGACACAGTGTTAAAAATCGTTTTTAATAGCTAGGGAGGTTTCCACACTTCTTCGTTTCGAAAAAGTTTCCCTCGTAAACCCTTTGCCTGCACCGAGTCATCCCGGCTGCAATCGATAATAATGCTGGCCCCATCTTCGCCGAAAAAGCACGCGAACGCTCTCACCACACCGGAGCGTCCGGACGACACGTCCGCCGAGCTGAAGTTCATAGCCGAACTCGGCCGGAGCTTGCTCTTCACCGTCCATCCGAAAAAGGTGGCCGGCCGCGTTGCCGAGGCTCTTCTAAATGGAGTTGATGCGGATGTCTGCGCATTCGTTGCCGGGCTTGACAGCATTGGGCTTGTCAGCGCAGCCTACTCGACCGAAGGCGAGATCGGCGATAACTGCCTGCGTCGAGAGCGATTCGAAAGATGGATGGCATTCATGCCGCCGCAGATCGGTTACTCGGAGTCGTCACCTGACGAATTCTTGCTGGACGCCGAGCATGCCTGCGAATATGTCTCGCCGCTTCACATCAATGGTGAGATAAAGGGAGCGATCGTCGTCGGTTTTAACGATGGACGCGACCTGAGAGAACGTGAGATACGGCTGATCGAGGCGGCGACTCAAATGGCCGCGATGAGCATAAATCTCTCGGCGAACTACGAGGATGCTCTCAACGACTCGGTCAACGAGGCCCGCGAGGAAAACCGCAAGTTTACGGAGGCCGTGCTCGATGCGCTGCCTGTTTCGCTATACGTCGTTGACCGCGACTATCGCATCGTCACATGGAATAAGCACCGCGAGGTCGGCGTACTCGGCATTCCGCGTGAACTGGCGATCGGCCGCGATGTCTTTGATGTTCTGGAAAAGTACCCTCAGGGCCGCGTACGCGAGGAATTTGAGCGTGCGTTTCGCACCGGAAATATAGAGCGGATCGAACAGCAAACAGTCGCCGACGACGGTTCGACCCGGCACTGGATGGTGAGCAAGGTCCCGATGCGTGACGCCAGCACGGGCGAGGTCACACACGTGATCACGGTCGGTGAGGACGTGACCGTTCGGGTCGAGGCGATACACGCTATCAATCGTGCGGAAAAGCTCGCCGCGGTCGGGCGTCTGGCTGCCGGCATCGTCCATGAGATAAACAATCCGCTCGCCACGATCGCGGCTTGCGCCGAGGCCCTCGAACAGCGTGTCGACGAGGGCGCGTTCCAGGCATCCGACGCGGCGGATGACCTCACTGAGTACCTCGGCTTGATAAAGAGCGAGGCATTTCGCTGCAAGACGATCACGACCGACCTGCTTGATTTCAGCCGCGTCAGAACGGGTGAGCGAACCAATGTCGATATTGGCGAGATCGTGCGGTCCGCGGCAAATCTCATCTCGCATCAGAAGCGCGGCGTCGGCATTACCCAGGAACTCTTGATCGAGCCGGGCCTGCCGCCGGTT
>CAYSMU010000568.1:0-2184 GCA_964432145.1 uncultured Chloracidobacterium sp. | reverse complement strand
CTGACGCTTTGGATATTCCTGGCAATGTTCGCCGGTGTGATGACGGGTTACATCTATCCCGGCGTCGAGGGCGTGATCAACCGCTTTAATATCGGCACGACGAACATGCCGATCGCGATCGGGCTGATCCTGATGATGTATCCGCCGCTTGCAAAGGTTCGGTATGAGAATCTCGGCGAGGTATTTCGCAATACAAAGATCCTTGGTCTATCGCTCTTTCAAAACTGGCTCATCGGCCCGGTGCTGATGTTCGCTCTGGCGATAGTTTTCCTTCGCGATCAGCCTGAATACATGGTGGGCCTTATTATGATCGGCCTGGCGCGCTGTATCGCGATGGTCATCGTCTGGAATGAACTCGCCAAGGGCGACAGCGAATACGCCGCCGGGCTCGTCGCATTCAACAGCGTCTTTCAGGTGCTGTTTTACAGCGTATATGCGTGGTTCTTTATCACGGTGCTGCCTCCGTATTTCGGATTAAAGGGAGTTGCGGTTGACGTTAGCATCCGGCAGATCGCCGAGAGCGTGTTCATCTATCTCGGCATACCGTTCATCGCCGGTATGCTGACGCGGCTCGTCCTCGTCAAAGCTAGAGGCAAGGACTGGTACCACCGCGAGTTCATCCCACGCATAAGTCCGCTTACGCTCGTCGCACTGCTTTTCACGATATTTGTGATGTTCAGCCTGAAGGGAAACCTGATCGTGCAGCTTCCGTTCGATGTTGTGCGGATCGCCATCCCGCTGCTGATCTACTTCGTCCTGATGTTCCTCGTCAGCTTTTGGATGGGCCGTAAGGTCGGTGCGGACTATTCCAAGACCGCGACATTGTCATTCACTGCGGCGAGCAATAATTTTGAATTAGCGATAGCCGTTGCGGTCGCGGTCTTCGGGATTAACTCGGGAGCGGCATTCGCAGCCGTGATCGGCCCACTGGTCGAGGTGCCGGTGCTGATCGGATTGGTCAACGTCGCTCTCTATTTTCAAAAAAGATACTTCGCCGCCTAATGTCAGTACCGGGAGCAGTAGCGACGGGTCTCTTCATAGCGACAGATTCAAGCAACAGATATTATGGCCAACAAAAAGAAAGTCCTGATCCTTTGCACCGGCAACTCGGCCCGCAGCCAAATGGCCGAAGGGCTGCTCCGTCACATCGCCGGCGATAAGTTCGAAATCGCGAGTGCCGGAACGATCGCGAGTTTCGTGCGCCCGCAGGCGATCGCGGTCATGGCCGAGATCGGCATCGATATTTCGGGCCATCGCTCGAAGTGTCTTGACGAATTCCTCGCCACGCCGTTCGACTACGTAATCACCGTTTGCGACAACGCGAACGAAGCCTGCCCGGTATTTCCCGGCCCCGCAAAACGGTTCCATTGGTCGTTCGACGATCCCGCTGAGGCAGCCGGAAGCGATGAAGAGCAACTCGCCGTCTTTCGCCGGGTCCGTGACGAGATCCGTGAAACGCTCATCGAGTTCGCCTCGAGTGTCCTTTGATGCTATCCGCCCGTACTCACGCTATAATCTTCGCATAACAATGCACAGGAGTTTGTAATGATCATGCGAAGTGAAACCCTATCTTTTGACACCGCGAACGGCCCGACCAGCGCCTATGTCGCCATTCCTGAAATTGAAGCGACTCGCGCCATCATTCTGATACATGAATGGTGGGGGCTGAACGACCACATCAAGGACATCGCCGGCCGTTACGCCGCCGAAGGATTTATCGCCATCGCTCCCGACCTATATCGCGGAAAGATAGCTGCGGACAGTACAAAGGCGTCACAAATGATGCACGGCCTTTCGAGTGATGACGGGCTCGACACGATCAAGAACGCGATCGATGCCGCATCGACGGCTTACGACATCTCGCATTTCGGCATCTCGGGCTATTGCATGGGCGGCACGTTTGCGTTGTTGGCGGCGTGCAAGCTCGAGGGTATCAGCGCCGCGGCTCCTTTCTATGGTGATATTCCTGATGATGACACGCTGCGGGAATTAAAGACGCCGACTATCTTTGTTTCCGGCACTCGCGACGGATGGATCACGCCTGAAAAGGTGGCCGGCCTCGAGGATGCGGCAGAACGATTTGAGCTGCCGGTCCACACGGTCAAATACGACGCGGACCACGCATTCTTCAACAAAACTCGGCCCGAGGACTATGACGCGGAATCCGCAAGGGACGCATGGGCC
>CAYSMU010000567.1:0-2184 GCA_964432145.1 uncultured Chloracidobacterium sp. | reverse complement strand
GGCGTTTCGATGGCACAGCCCGGCGACGGTGTGATCATCGCCGGAAAGGGACATGAGAATTATCAGATCGTCGGAGGGGACAAGTTTCATTTCGACGACCGCGAAGTCGCCCTTGAGGCACTGCGCAGCCGAGGTGACGACGCCTAGGCCTGGCCGCTCTGCCGAACTATCGCCATCAGCAGTTCACGCTGGGCCGAGGCAAGGGGATCGAATTTCAGCCCGAAGCCGATCTCAAAAACGTGGTTCGCGACTATTCCGCCGAATTCGATCTTCATCCCGTCCGCCAACGGGATGAAGATCCGGACCCTATCGCCATCAAGCACATCGCCGGAAGCGAGAACGAAACATCCATCAAGACTGACATCGCTGATACTTCCGGGCGATCGTGTCCCGGAAGTTTCCCATTCGATCTCGACCTCGACCTGATAACGATTTGAAGAGCGACGCTCAACGCCGCTGCGTCTATCCTGCATTGTCTTATTCCGGGACGTCCGTCCGGGAACCGCCCTCTTTACTATTCAAGTAGTAATAGACCGGCAATCCCAAAAGAATCAGCCCGATGCCAATAAATGATTGCGTCGGGGCCGTCATCATCGTATTTATCAGCAGCCAGCCTGCAACAAACAAGAAGACCACCGGAACAACCGGATAACCCCATGCACGGTACGGCCGCGGAGCATCGGGATACTTACGGCGAAACACAAAGATAGACGATGTGATCAAAGCATAAAAGATCCATGAACCGAAGATCACATAGTCGGTAAGCGTGTCGAACGACCCCGAAAGTGCAAGGACGCTCGCCCAAACGCCCTGAAAGAGCACGCCGTTAACAGGCACATGATTGACAGAAACCTTGCTGAATGTTTTGAACATCATCCCATCATTCGCCATCGCATACGGTATGCGCGACGAACTTAGGATCGACGTGTGAAGCGTGCCGAGCGACGATAACATCAGCCCAACCGTGAAGATAGCGACCGCAACTCCGGTACCGAGACTTAGCATGTCGCCGCCGAAGAATTTGCTGACGACTACCTTTGCGACCGATGAGTCCTTCGAGACCGACGCGATGGCAGTCGGGTCAAGCACATAAAAATATGCGGCACTTGCGAAAACATAGAGGATTATCACGAGCACGACACTGCCGATGATCGCGATCGGAATATTACGGTTCGGGTCTTTGACCTCACCGGCAACGAAAGAAAGATTGTCCCAGCCATCGTAACCCCAGAGTGCGGCGAGCATCGCCGCACCGAACCCCGCAAGGAACGTGTACTCGGCCGAGCCGAACCTAACGGCGTCGGCGACGCCCTCGCAGGTCCCGCCGGTGTTCATTAACGAGAAATTACCAAAATGCCCGCCGGTCACAAATACAAACGCCCCGATACCGACGAAGAGGACCAATCCAACCTTTATCATGGTCAGCCAGGTCGCGATCTGGCCGGTGAGCGTAACTGAAAGACAATTGAGCGTTGTAAAAATGGCGATTATCACGACCGCAATGATCTGAAGCGTGGTGACCTCGTAATCGAAGCCAAGAACATTGGTCTTGAAAAGCGTCTGTTTCAAACCGCCGTCAAGGTAGTCATTCAAGGCAATTGCAAAAACGACCGCGACACCGGCCTGTGAGCCGGTCCTCGCAATAAAGCTCTGCATCCAACCAAAGAGGAAACTGGACAACCGTCCGTACGAATCACGAAGGAATACATACGGCCCGGCAGCGTTTGGCTTCATCGCGGTCAACTCCGCGTAGGTCAGCGCACCGGCAAGCGACAGCAGGCCCGCAGCGATCCAGGCGACCATCACCCATGTCGGGCTGCCGACATTACAGGTCATGACCCTGGCCTTCAGGAATACCCCGGTCCCTATCACGTTGCCGATGATCACCGAGATCGCAGCGATAAGGCCCAGGCCGCGGACGAGCGTTTGACGTTCGGAATTATCAGATTGCATAAACTTTTCGAGGAAACGGTTGGCAATCATATTACGCTAAACCGCCCGGCAAAAGAAACTCAGCGGCCGTGATAAACTCGGTTTCGTGCACACAGTCAAACTCTCGGCTGAGGAGCTTATATCAAGATCGCTGCGGCTGCCCGACAGCGCGGGATTGTGCATCCTCGACAGTTGCGGCGTAGGGCACCTGGGCTCTCACCTCCTGATCGTCGGCATGGAGCCTGTTGAGAT
>CAYSMU010000566.1:0-2187 GCA_964432145.1 uncultured Chloracidobacterium sp. | reverse complement strand
GCGATCCCATGCGAGCGGATACGAACCGTAGGGCTTGGTCTCGACGTTGTTCCACCACATGTATTCCTGGCCCTTGCCCGACGTCCACGTCGTCTTGCACGCCAGCGTGCAGGTTTGGCACGCTATGCACTTATTCGTATCGAACACGGCGGCAAATTGTTTTTCCGGGCGGCTTTCCGGATACCAATAGGACATCTCCCGTCCGAGCTGCCAGTTATGTACGCGTGCCATAGTTTTCGTCTCCCTTATCGTTTCTCTTTGTCATTTTGAATTCGGTGCCACGCTCACGCCGGCGTATTTGATCTGCCGGCCGAGCAGGGTTGTCCGCGTCACCAATACTGATCCCGCAATCGAAATGATAAGCGCCGTGACCGCAAACCATTTTGCGATCGGCGAACGCCTGTAGCTCGTTACCAGGCCAAAAACGGACGCCAGCCCCGCGCATCCGATAACCAGGAACGCGGTCCGTGACGCCTGCTGATGCGAACGCACGGCCTCACCCGACGCGCCGGTCAGCATGTCGTTCTGGTGGCCGGCGATCTCGCCGCTGGCGAATGCCGCGGTCCCGATCAGCATCACCGCGACGAATATCCAATACGCGACCCGCATAGCCCTGTCGTTCTTTCGCCAAAGGCCGATCGCCATGACGATCATCCCGATGCCGGTGAAAATCATCGGATAGTGGTTGATCAGTGTGTGAAACTGTGACGCTTCCATTTACTTGATAAAATCTCCCGCGAGGTAGCGCAGCATCGCCTCAGATTCGGTCCGCGGCCTGATGCCGAGCTTGGTCGGACGCCATAACGGCTCGTCGCCGATACCGCCGGGTTCGGCCTTAGTGATCTTGACGAATGCCTCACGCGGCGCTCCGGTCGGACAATGAATATCTGCGGCAAAACCCTTGCCAATTTCCTGGCCGAACATTCCCTTGCGGACCAATGAATCGGTCATCCACGTCGGCTTGAGCCACCCGCGTGTAGCAGACTGGTGCGAACCGGAGCGGAACATCGCCTGATAATTGGTCCTCGGGTTTTTGGCCAGGCCGTCCTTGCGTTCCTGCTGCCCCTGACGCGAGCCGGGCGTCGCGGCGTACATGTTGAACCACATACGCGTCACGCCACGCGGAGTGCCCGGATAGAATCTGGCTCTGCACAGCAAGCGGGCAAAGTCGTAATTCTTCTTGTCCTTCTGCCAGCCGCGGAACGGCCGGTCCTCAGGATCCCCGTCGATCCAGACATAATCGCCGTCGGCGATGCCGAGTTCCTGGGCGTCCGTCGGATTGATATCCACGTAGCCCTCGGTAACGAAAGGCGCCCGTTTGTCGTGTCGATAGATATCGCCGAACGGGCCAAAGAGCACGGCGTTCATATCCGTGTCGATCGGCGTTGTGTGCGAACCGTGGCGGAACTTCGGCGTGTGGAAGATGAACTTATAGTCGTCCTTGATCAGCGGATGCGGCTTGGTCTTTGCTTCCGCCCACGTATAGACCACATTGCGGCCGCAACGCGTCTCGCAGCTCAGGTCATCTCGTTTTGCTCCATAATCCTCGGGACTCTTTGGACGCATCGCTTCGTGCGGGCCTGAGATGATGACGTTCGGCTCGTAGAAGGTCGAGTCGACCGGTTCGCGATGGACCGGTAGGTTTTCGCCGGCGTCGATGAACTCGTCTTCCTCTCGATAGAATTCGAGTCTCCCGCTCTTTGTGTACCACGGCGTGGCGTCCACAAGTTGATCGTAACCGACATTCTTTGGCGTCGTCCGGCTGTTGATGATGGCCGGAACGCCGTTGACGGCCTTCTCGTGAAGGTCGCTGAACTTGTAGCCTTTCGTGTTGGTCGAATGGTCAAGTATTCGCTGCAGATAGACATCGGTACGGTCCTCGCGGACGAATTTCCAGTAGTCGTTGAACCGCTGGTCGCCCGTCAGATCGGCAAACTTCGACGAGACAAGCGAATAGATCTCGATGTCTCCCATCGTGTTGAAGATCCGAGGGATCGGCGTCTTTGGAAATACGAGCAGAAATGGGTTTGTGACCGAGGCGGTCATATCAGGATGCTTGAGTTCGGCCCATGAATCCACGCCGAAGACAACGTCCGCCCATTCGCACGACGTTGACCACCACCACTCGTTGACGATGATCGACTCGATCCGCGGCAGTGCGTTGACGACCATGTTGTAGTGCCATTT
>CAYSMU010000565.1:0-2197 GCA_964432145.1 uncultured Chloracidobacterium sp. | reverse complement strand
TCCTCGGCACCGTTGGCGTCGCGATCATAATATTGACCTACGTACTGCTCCAGCTCGAGCGGCTCCGCAGCGACCAGCTCGCGTACTCTCTGCTCAATGCGGTCGGTGCCGCGTTGATCTTGGTCTCGCTGTACTACGCCTTTAACTTCCCTTCCTTTGTAGTAGAATTTTTTTGGCTGCTGATCAGCTTGTTTGGGATCGCAAAATATTTTTCACGCCGCCGCGCGCGATAAACACGAAGGTCGAAATGCCTAAGCTAAGCATAAAACTCACCGAAGCTTTTAAGAGATATCTCGACAATGAGCGCACCGGTGCGATCGTGCTGATCATATGCACGGTCATATCGCTTGTCATCGCAAACTCGGCCGTCGGGGCTAAATATGTCGGCTTCTGGCACGGCTACATTGGCCCGCTTAGCGTCGAGCACTGGGTCAATGACGGTCTGATGGCGATCTTCTTTTTGCTGATCGGCCTCGAGCTCGAGCGTGAACTGCTCGCCGGCGAGCTGTCCGATCTCAAACGTGCAATGCTTCCGGTCTTTGCGGCCCTCGGCGGCATCGTCGTACCGGCATCGATACATTTTTTCCTAAATAACGGCACCCAGACGCAGGCGGGAGTCGGGATACCGATGGCGACCGATATCGCGTTTGCGATCGGCGTGCTGGCGTTGCTCGGCAATAAAGTTCCGGCATCTCTCAAAGTCTTCCTTGTGGCACTTGCAGTAATGGACGATCTCGGAGCGATCATAGTCATCGCGGTCTTCTATACGTCTGATCTTACTTTTGCCTATCTGCTCGGGGCTCTCGGCGTCGCAGGGCTCCTGCTGATCTTGAACCACGTGTTCCGAGTGATGTCTCTTATCCCTTACCTCATCGGCGGTGCGTTGATGTGGTACCTAATGCTCCGTTCCGGCGTTCACGCGACGATCGCCGGCGTGATCCTGGCGTTTACGATACCGTTTACAGCCAAGCGTGACGATCTGGACGCTCCGTCGCAGCGGCTCGAGCACTTGCTTCACAAGCCGGTCGCGTTCCTGATATTGCCGGTCTTTGCTCTGGCGAATACAGGCCTCGTTATCGGCAGTGACTGGGCCGCCGAACTTGGCTCGTCAAACAGCGTCGGCATCCTGCTTGGCCTTGCTGCCGGAAAACCGATCGGGATCCTCGCGGCAAGTTTCTTCGTAGTTATGATCGGACTTTGCCGTTTGCCGCTCGATCTTAACTGGCGGCACATACTCGGTGCGGGTATGCTCGGCGGGATCGGTTTTACGATGTCGATCTTTATTACAAATCTCGCTTTTCCAGGCAGGCAGGAGATCATCGACTCGTCGAAGATGGCGATATTCCTGGCATCGCTGATCGCGGGTGTGGCGGGCCTGACGTACCTAAAGTTCTTTGGAGCACCGAATACGGACGATTCTGACCTCGACACAATGGAATTTGAAGACGAGAGCGGCGAAGCCGCGGTCTGACATATGAACCAGTCATTCACAAGCGTTCCCTTTAAGACCGAAAGCTCGCACGGCTTTGTCTCGTCAAATGGTGTGGCGAAATTCTCGTCGGCCGGCGTCGTACTCGAATTCGAATCGAAGATACTAGGGCTCATTTCGAACGGCGTGAAAGAGGCCCGATTGCCAATCGGAGAGATACTCGATATCAAATTCAAAAAGGGACTATTAAAGGTCGGAGCAAAGATCGAGATCCGCCTCAGATCTCTCGCCAGGCTCCGCGAAGTGCCTCACAATGACGGAAAGGTCGTCCTGAAGCTGGTCAAGGACGATTTCGAACGTGCCCGCGATGCCGTCGCACGGCTGCAGCAGGACATGGCTGAATATGCTGCCACTCTTCCGCCGCCGCATCCTCCGCTGAGGTCTTTGTTTGACGAAAGTGAGGATGATACGAAGGAGTTGCCGGATGGATGACCTTTTCGAATGGGATCCGGCGAAGGCCAGTTCCAATCTTGAAATGCACGGCGTCTCATTTGAGGAGGCTCAGTCGGTATTTCTCGACACCACTTCGTTGACTATTCCCGACCCACTCCCACTCAAATGGAGAACAGAGATTCATTACTATTGGTATTTCCGTGATGGGTACAATATTGGTTGTCGTTCATACCGATCGTGATGATAGAATCAGGTAAATAGGTGCTCGTCGCTCCAATAGGCGTGAGAGAAAGATATATGAGCAAAACAATGGCT